>DATIHV010000132.1:0-2330 GCA_035480295.1 Gammaproteobacteria bacterium | reverse complement strand
AGTCGCGCCCGGATGCAACCGAGCAAGACCGTTTATTCAACGCAATTAAAAATGCAACTGCTGATCCAGAAGTTGCAGCAAAGCTAATTACTGTGCCGCGATATAAGTAATGGGATTCAAAGCGCAAAACCCTTTGCTGTTTTCTAAACAGTATTATGCGCGTGCAACAAAATTTATGTACGACGAGCATTTCGATAGTGCAAATCTGCAAAAAAGTAACCATCGCAACGTCACACCGCTCACTTTAGCGGTCGAACAGGGATTGCTATCAGTGGTGCAAGAGTTGCTAGCGCTAGGTGCAAATCCGGTATTTGTTAATCCCCATGGCTACGCCCCGTTACATTTAACGCTCGATCAAGAACTGCAAAGCGTAATTAAAGAAGCCGTAAGAGCACATACCTGCGCTGAAATAAACTGTGCCGTTGGGGAAAAATTTAAACATAACGGTAAACTGTATACAGTTACACGCGTAATTCGCGGTGGATCAAATTCTATTAAAGTGTTTGAAGTTGAAAACTTACTTTCGGGTGAACGGCTGATTTTAAAGGTAAAGCCTGCTATTAGTGGCTTAGAACTGCGCAATTACATACGACTCAATAAATATGTCGATATATTCCCTATCAAACGTTTTGTCCTAGATGGCTGCGAATATTTGAAAGTTACGGGGCTGATGCAGCGCTTGGTACCTGGGGAAAAATTGGGTTTAGCGCTTAGCAAAGAGCACGATCCCGCCAAACGCGATCAAATGATTCACGAAGCTATAGTAGCGTTATGCAAATTGCATAAGCAGCATTTAGTACACTTTGATCCCCTACCAAACAATTGCCTATGGGATGAAGCCACGGGCATTGTCGAGTTCATAGATTATGACATTATGCGCACACGTTCCGAAATGCGCAGCGATCAATTTAGTAGAGCGGTAATTTATGATTTTCGCCGCTTACTATTGGGATGTATTACTAGAACTGGATCACAAATTAAAGGATTGAATTCCTACACAGATAATATGACGCAGATTATTAATGGCATATCCAATACGTACATGGATCCTGCGATGAAAAGCAGGATCCACACTGAGCTGGCACGAGGTTTAGGATCAAAAGCTCAAAGCCGGCCGGGGCATAACCAGCTGCGTATTGGATAACGCATTTTCTTTGTCATGTGTTTTGTTGACTACTTTAAACACGGTTGGATCAAGTTTTTTGTCCTTAAAAAAATCACAAACTTTTTGTGGTGAATCAGTGTCAATGTTGAATTCTAACAGATCGTTTGGTCGATCTTTAAAATATTCACGCACCGCTTTATGATGTTCGTCCCACTCCTTGCGCCAACGCTGAATTAGCGTGTCAAGATTGCAGCCATACTTGTCGCACAATATTTCAGAGTATTTTTGTTTGGTGATTGGGTCTTTGTGTGACAAACGACTTGTTATCCAATCTTCTGGGTTACGCGTATTTAAAATAAATCTACTGCCCTTATATTGTTGATCAAGCAATTTAAAGTGCGTTAACGCTGGATATAACGGTGGGCTATGGTAGATATCTTCAAAGTCAAAATACGCTTCAAAGTTATCTATGCCATGCAATAATGGTTTATTTGATTTAGCGTTTTCATGCATAGTGTCAGCAATAGGTCGATTTGCCGCTGCATAATGTGCTGATGGCACACCATTTTCAGTAAATGCGTAGTATAACATTTGCGTGCCACACTTATTAAAACCAATTTGAAATATTTTGCCTTTTTTAGTATCAGGAATGAGAGAAGGTTTAGTAACTTCAGATGTTGGTAAAACTTTGGTAGCTTTGATTGTGGCGTCTCTATGTCGCGTAACGTTTTTGAACAGATGCAACATGGGCTTAAATGCGTTGCGGATCCTGTCGTATGTTAATAACGCGCGTTTCGTAACTTTATTATAAAGTTCAGTATATTTGTTTGCTGGCGTGGCGCTCCAATCTAAACGTTTAGATTGATGTTGAACGCGCTGTAAAAACTTGTCCAATGTGCCGGCGGCGGTTTGTTCACGATAAAATTTCGCCGCGCGATGCACGCCATGTTTCAGATTCGAATGTCGTGTTTCCGGATCATCATTATATAAAAATCCTGTGCCATGATCAGGATGGACACCTAAATCTATAGTGCTATCAGGCACACCTTGGCGCCTAGGGCCAAGCGCAAACGAAGCAGCAGCAAATCCTTCCATTGGTGGTAAACCGCATGCTTCATTGTGTGATAGCAATACTGTGCAATCGGTAGCTGCACGGATTTCTTTACCAAACAATTTTTGGATTTCTGGATCATCAATGACCAATACATTCGGATGGTTGCAAATG
>DATIHV010000131.1:0-2073 GCA_035480295.1 Gammaproteobacteria bacterium | reverse complement strand
AAAACAATTGGGTATTAACCCAACCAAACCCACAGCCGCAGAAACATACCAAGACGTAATGAATAATATTACGGGAAACAACCCTAAATCCGCACTTGGCAGGTTAAAGGCCATAGATAAAAATATTAGCGCAGATGATGCGTACGTTTTAATAAAACATGTAATCGATAAAAAACTGAATATCGCTCAAGCAAAAGAATTATTAACCTTTTTAGTAAACAAGGCCGGCAGCAAACTACTAACAAAAGATGAAAACGGCGACAATATTATAGATCAAGCTATGAAGCAGTATTTGGTAAAGACCACTACCGGAAGGGCCAGCCAGGAAGATGCTATAGCAATAATTGAGCTTTTATACCCTGCGGTTGTCAAACATATTTCACTTCGCGATGCGAACAATGCTACATCCTTTCAAGCAGCTGTAGATTTTTTTAAGAATGCTTCTGGCAGTAATTTTCTGATTGATATTTTTGAAAAACTTAAGGAAGACCCTCATCAGCTCAATACACGTATAGTGAAGCTGATTGACAATGAGCTGAAGGCAGCACGCCGCACAAATGCTAATAGTGAAATGCTGCCGCCAATACTTTCCTTAGTATTCAGCGCACTAACAATAGCAAAGGATTCAACTGGAAAAAATATTCTTACTTGTATGCATGACACGTTGACTGGTAAGCAAATTAACAGTGAGGCTTATGCACCGCTGTTAAGCATGCTACAAAGCCTGTATAGCCAGGCAATCAGGAGCATTGAAGAAACCGCCAATACAACAGAACCGGTAAAAATAAATGCATATACTTTTGATTTTGCCAATATGTATAACGTTGATCTGGAAGGTTTTACTGATCCACTTGGAAAACTATTATGCGCACTAAGCGCTTCTAAATTGAGCTTAGAAACACCTAGCAGTGCCGATATCTTGCTTAAATTTTATTCGCTTCATACGTCTAGAGAATACGTAGCGCATGGACATAGCCCTTATTCGCCGGAGGTGGCACAGGTAGTAACACCTGCTTCATTGCAAATAACAAAGTATTTGCTGCAATTGATGAATACAGAGCCAAAAGGTCATAATAAAGCCGAGATTGATAATTTTATTAGTAATTGGTTAAAAATTGAAGGTAAATATGACGGCTTTCCTTCGTTATATCAGACGCTTGGGGAATTTTGTCACAATAATAGCGCCACTTTATCTGCAAAAGAGCTCGCCCAAATTGCTGATCTGCTGCGCTCAGTTATGAGGAAAATGCAAGAAGTTTTAAGCGCAAAAGAGGTTTCAAATGCTAAAGCGGCTTCAAATCCTAAAACGATTTTAAATGCTAAGGAAGTTTCAGATGCTAAAGTTAGTCTAAGCGCAGTATTAAAGAAACGATGGACGTCGGATCCAGCATGTTGGAACGGAATAGCTATCTCTACGCTTACAGTGATATGGGATACACTTTTTGATACGGAACGTGTTGCAGACTATAAGGATCTTTTAGAGTTTGCAGTTTCAGGCTTACAGGCCGAAAGTCGTTCTATACCATATTACAATATATTGCATCATGTTTTTGCATTAACAAATGATGTAGATATGACTAAAGATGACAAACACACGGAAAACGTTAAGACATTTCTTGCAGACTTGGGTCAAACATTGCGCGCCAAAGACCCAGGATTAATTGATGCTTTATGTAGACAGCGGAATGTTGCGGATACTAATACAAGAGGTCCTTTAGAAATGATAGAAGATACCAGCAATAATAACGCAAAGCGCAAGTTTGTGTTCGGTATATTAAAAGGCACAATAGAAGTGTCTTCGACTAGCAATATCACTAATAATAAACAGTAACTGTAGTTCATGACTTACAAATTCGCACTAGCTTCATGCAATACCGGAGCTTCCACATCGATAGTTTTAGCAAAGGTAAAGCGTTGAACAACAACGCCATTTATGTGCACAGTTTCGTTAAACATTGCCTTAGGTCGCACCCATAGGCCGTAATCCGCATATAAGGCACGGTATATCACCATTTCTTCCAGTGTTTCAGAATGTCTACAAACTGCTATCGCATGATACAGATTGCCATTGTA
>DATIHV010000130.1:0-2539 GCA_035480295.1 Gammaproteobacteria bacterium | reverse complement strand
ACCACCCCAATGATCATATAAACCAAGCCTATTACGCCTGATAGTGGATGTGCTCTTGTATAAACTACTTCTGCCATATGCCCTCCTTTAACCATCTATTATCCCGGTATCGCATTTTTGACGCAGGTACATTAGTTACAATAGTCCAGTGAAAAATTTCTAATATTTTAGGTTGGATAATTTCTTCCATTACTTTTTCTCGAAAAAGTAACATATGTATTTCTTTCTGAAATTGAGCAGTTGTTTTGTCTTACTACATCCACCAAAACAAAGAGGATAATCACGTAGCATTTTTATATGTTCTAATATGAGATTAGGTAAATGTCAAGAATAGGTTCATACTAATACATAGACCACTGCAACCACTAAATTTCTAGCAGGGAACAAACAAAAGATTGTTGATGGCCTTTAACGGCAACGTAATCATCGAAAGGACACTACCATGTCCGTATCAACAACTTTTAGTTTGAAACGCCAATATCTACTTTTGGGAAAATACGCAATCTTACAAGACGGTATTGCTGCAAAACTATTCGAGTATTACCATGCTCGAACCGAAAAACATGACCTTTTCGCACGCTTCATACAACCAACCAAAGTAATCAATGCGACTACTACCAATGTTAGCGTGATAGAGCCGGATACCGAAACAGAAAAACTTATAAGTCTGACGAAAGGATCGCAGGAAAACCTGTTTATTGCCAAAACCGTTTTCCCGTTCGTACTTTTTACCGACACACTTAAAATAGACCGTCAAAAACTAACGATCGTCCATAACGATATGTTGCGGATGTCGCAGACAGGAAGCATCGAACTTAGAAATATTATGAATATCCAAGCTGACGTCGGCCCGTTATTTGGGTCTATTACGGTGACTTCCAAGCATTTCCAAAATAATACCCAGACCATCAAGTTCTTAAGAAAGAAGGATGTAGCTACAGCAAAATGCCTACTGCAGGGGTTTATGATTGCGCACCGTGCCAAAATTCGCATAGATGACATCGAGCAAGAACAACTGTTGGCGCTGTTGAGTGAACTAGGGCAGGAAAATCACACATAAACCCTGACAAGTAATTCTCACGGGATTAAATCAATTACTTGTTTTGACTTAATGCAAGCAAGTCTTACTTATGTTGGCAAAAGTAAGACAAAACCACGGACAAGGGTTCAGAAAGCATGCTCAAAATTGCTCGCCACTGACTGCGCGTCAACAACTCCCATTCGGTCAGCACCAATTCTCTAATTCTTAAGGAACGAATTGATACACAGTTGACGCTTGATTCAGTCTACGACCATCAATCTTGAATCTGTTTCTTCAATGTCCGGCAACGTGGCAAGCATGCTTGATGGCTTCTTATTTAAATATTTGCGAAGCATTGCGCTGGTATTTTAGCGTAACTGCTTAGCATTACCAGTAGTGAATAATCTTACTTTTCGTTTGTGACCTGGGCGTTTATGAGGCGTATGCAATTCAAACATTGTTACAGCAGTTTGTCTGCCCCCAGGATATTTTAACTTTTGCGATTTGTTAGACGAAGTTTTAACATAATCAACACCTGCGATGTCATTAATTGAAAGTTGGCGTCGATACAGAATTGTCGGAGCACCCAGCAAAGTCGCTGCATAACGTAATTGGGTTTCATTGCCTACAACATCATCGACATGCTCTTCTGTTGTAGAATCATTGTACGTAAACAATCCGCCATATGTTCCGACATCGTCCACAACTGGATTATCCATGCCGCGCCGCTGAGCATCTAATTTTGCCAATAATCCAACCAGACGGTGGATAAACCAGATGCCTTTTGTTCCTGCAAAAGAAACATCACCATACAAATTTTGAGCTTGATTTCCAGAATACAAATTACTGAATTTATTTTTCATAACTGGCGCAGTTGCAATAGCAGATTTTAATTCAGAACTTATTGATATGATCCCAATGTTAAGCGCAGTAGTTGTAACCAGTTCACCTGCACACCAAAGCCGCCTTGATCCGACAAGTTCACTGAAGGTTGGACCTTCGAAAGGTAACAGATATGCCGTAGCATGCTCGGCAATACTTGCATCAAACTCTGCAGCAATATCAATATTTAGAGCTGATTCGATAGTCGCCATAATTTAAGATTATAATATCATATAATTACAATTTAGTAAATACTTTCTTCGGATAGGTGAGTCATCTAAGTGCGTATAATGTGATGCATGCGAGCCATCAGTCGATATCTAAAATATTTACCTTGGGGGGTTTACACGCTGCTGGCGTGCGCCGTTCTGGGGCCACTGCTGGAGCGGGGATATATCTTTGCGCTCGACATGGTATTTACACCGCACATTCGCATGCCAATGAATGTAACGAGTAGCTACGTATTGCGAGCACTTTTGCATTATCTGAATTTTGTTTTGCCCAGTGATGTGATCGAAAAAATCCTACTAGTAGTAATTTTGTTGCTCGCTGGGGTGGGGATGCATCAGCTACTATTGCATTTGAACAATAAGAAGCTGCACGCACCAGAAACAATTGCTGCATATTTCGCCGGAT
>DATIHV010000129.1:0-3840 GCA_035480295.1 Gammaproteobacteria bacterium | reverse complement strand
AGGCTATTCACAGCGCCAAATGGTAAAAACGCTGAATGAAGAAGGCTTCACGGCACCAGAAGGTGGCAAATGGGTATTAAGCCAATTGCAAAAAGTCTTAGATCGCGTACGTTTGAATGAAGTTTCACGCGAAGTAAGAGGCGCAATCGAACAATTGCGCGGCAATTCTCTGAACGATCAGCAAATTGCTGAAGAACTAAATAATAAAGGTGTTTCTTCTCTAAAGCGTACAACTTGGGACGAAACGCAAGTTAAAAAATTAACGGCACGTTTAGATCAAATTCGAGATATTGAGCAAATCAATAAATTTGTTCTAGATTTATTGCCAATTTTACATGCTTATACTGAACGCGGCTTAAATGCAATGGAAATTCTTGCCGAGTTTGCCAAAGCCGGAGTAACAATTCGACAGGAGCAAGCGGAAGCTGTTGCTTAAGGAGGAGCTGAAAATGTCTGATCTATCTGATAACGATTTGCGTAATATGATCCGTGATCTGCAAGACAGTATTCACACAACTTCTAATGGAACTAAAACATTAGAAAGCGAATTAGAATCCGCTGCAAAGCATATTCCCGCTTACATTAAAATCGTAAAAGGCCACATCGAGCAATTACGTAATGTATTAGAGTTGGAAAATCACAATCATCGTACTTTAGAGAATGCAGGGTTAGCTGCACCAGTACAACAGTTAATCAAGCTATTCAATACTTTACGTGACACCGATATCCAATTGTTGGAAGATTTAGCGCACGCAGCGCGCAATTGGCATCCAGAAATGAGTGAAGAGGCCTTAACAGCGCCAAATAACTCGTCACAGCTTTATGAAGAAACAGCATCTTAGGTTTTAGGGAGCAAAATCCCGGTACGTATAGCACGTCCGGGATGCAGGTAGTCATCTCCCGGGATTACAGGAATTATGTCTGATAAAGACGAACCAGGCGATAAGAATAAGAAAGATCCACTGCTAGAAGCAGCTAAACAAATTATAAATCGGTACCGTGATGCATACAAGCATATAAGTCCCGATGTCTTATTCAATTTATCTAATATAAAAGAAAACACTGAAGAGATCACTCCTGACAGCCTTGATGCTGCTGCAGAAGTTATTAGTACACATTTAGGCAATGCTGAAAGCGGCGAAACATTACGCGAAGAACGTTGGCATGGCAAAGTTGCATGTCCATTTTGTGCTTCATTGCATATAAAACGCTTGGCAGTTGAAGAGCAAAAGTCCAGTGAAATCTATAAATATCAATGTCTAGATTGTAACGCCACATTTGACGATGATACTGAAACTAAAATTGAGAGTGGTATCCCGCCATTACATACATGGATGTTTTGCTGGTACCTATTAGGCTGTACAAGTTCTGTACAATATATCGCTTCCAAATTGGGCCTTAGCGTTCATGTCGTTGAAATGATGATCCAACATATGCGCCGTCTCTTTAAAGCAGACGAGCCGATGAAACACTTCATGTCGTTTGACGAATGGTCTTTAAAAATTGGCAAAAGCTACAAAGTTGCAATGCAAGAAGCATTAGCTAAACAAAAAGAACGTTTTAGTGGATTTAGTCTTGGACAAGAAGTAGATACGGCGGAAGTGCGACGCCAAAAGCATCGCACTAAACCAACACCGAGATAATTATCTCTTACCCATTTGCGCAGTAATCGCTGCTTGTTGTAATGTTCTAGCTGTGTCATTAGAAAGCATAGCTGATAATAATGCTGCTATTCTTTCATTTTGTCTGTAGTTTTGATAATCCATCCATAAGCTGAAGGCTTGCATAGCAGCTAGATCACGCAATAAATCTGGTTGCGCAGTAGTACCAGCTGTTAGCCACTGTTGATAACCAGGATCAGTAAAGCGACGTGAAGCTTCATTTTCCATAACTTGCATTATAGAATCTGTCGCCGCATTACCACTGTTTGCTGCGCCACCAATAGTATTGCCAGAAACACGCATCGCATACATTTCATCTAATGCATAACGCGCCACGCTTAACACAGCCTGTCCCGCCATGTAGGTTGCATAAGCAGTACGTTGATTAGAATTTTTAGCAAAAGTAGTACTGTCGCTAATGTAATTTACATACGTTTGTGTAGGAAACGGCATCGTGATATTACGAATATAGTTCTGTGCGGCGTAGGTAAGAACTGGCGTATACATTGTAGGCTCTAACAATACAGAAGTACGAACATCGCCCATTTCTAACATTTGCGCTGACGCAGTATCGTTATTCAAATTTGCTGCTTGGCTATTACAGGTAAAATATTGGTTTTCTAAACCTGGTGAGCAATAACCGGACATGTGCTTCGTAACAAAATCATTTTGTGGGCTGCTAGAAGTTATTTCTTGTCCTAAAGCGCCATACACAATGCCCACGTTGTATACAGAATTACCAATTTGTTGTACTTCAAGTGGCATTAAGTATTGACTAATGTTGTTTTCCAATACTTGCGCAATGCTACCATTGGTGGAAAATTCTGCCTCATCGGTGTAACTTGCGTGCGCTACTGATACAAACACTGCAAGCCCAAAAGTGGTGATACTCAAAAGTACGTTACGCAATCCCATGCTACTCTCCCTCTATATGATACTTAAGCGGCATAGTTCTCCAGTGCTTTTAACACTAGTGAAATACGCTGCGGTGCAAACACTCTAGATAATAACTGCAATCTTTCAAATACTAAATTACGCTGTAAAAACAATTTGATGTGTGCATTCGCTGGAGTGGTGTCGCCTTTACTGTGATCTTCCGCGTACATTAATAGCTGCGAAGCTGATCCAGGTTTAGCTAAATCCAGCGACTGCAAAATACGCATCGCGCGACTGGATTTAGTGCTAGCTAAGATTCTTATTAATGGCTCTTCGTAACCGGCAACATAAAAATCAGAAGCATAATCAATAACACGACCTAGTTCCAACATAGCAGGTTCTAATTCCGGCTCTTCATCCATGGTCCAATGTTCAACGCGCTCTAGTGCAACAATCACTCTGTACAACGTACGGCGATCGTAACTGTCCCAAAAGGCGTGAATGGCATCGGTATGTAAGTCTGGCAATTAAAATTTCCCCGCTTAATATACCAATAATAGCATGTCGTCCAATATAGGTAAAATCAGTAGCTGATTGGCTAAATAATATCAACAGGGATAGTATGTTGGCATGCGAATTATAATTTTTTTAGCCACGTTGCTCCTTCCGAGCATCTTAATGGCGGACGGTTTTTCCCCTCCTCCAACGGACAAGTCTGTAGAATTTTTAGGGCATTTGTTCGGCCCCACGGTAGGCTCGGTTTACTTAGGCGGCACGGCTAACCCCGCGTTAGCACATATGTTCGAACTCATGAACGCGGCGGTCATTACACTTGGCACAGTCATTATTTCTTACATCGCGGTCGTTTCCACTATAAATACCGCCCAAGAAGGCCAGGTAATGGGACGCAAATGGAGCTCGATGTGGATCCCAATGCGATCTGTATTAGGCATGATTTTGCTTATCCCCGGCCCTACTTCCGGCTACTCGATAATGCAAAGTGTCGTGATGTGGTGCATATTACACGGCATTGGCATGGCCGATACAGTGTGGAACTCCGTGTTGAATGATTTAAGCAGCGGAGTTTCCGCTACACAAGGTATAAACCGGCCTGCTGCTGGCACCGGTGCAGCACGAATTTACGAAGCACTGGAATTGATCGGCGTGGATGTAGCGGAAGGCATGTTGCGCTCCGCCGTATGTGCGCAAACTATACATCAAATGGCGAATGGCACAGCACCCCCACCGCTTGGTGGCTTTAAAACACCAGAACAAAGCAATGTCAAAGAGCTTGGTAAATACG
>DATIHV010000128.1:0-16751 GCA_035480295.1 Gammaproteobacteria bacterium | reverse complement strand
AAATATGTTGTGCATGGCAAGCAGTGGCTATGAATACGAGCAACGTAACAAATGTGGCTCTAGTGAATTTTCTAACCGTGTATTTACTCATTACATTTTTCGCAATTTCTTGGGTGTAGAATTAGCATTGTAACGATTCTATTGCTTTTGTCAATGCAAGTTACTAACTAAAATAATTTTTTACAAAATTTCCCATGGCGCCGTAACAGGACGAGCAACTGGCGTGAAAGGTGATGGTGGATCTGGTGATTCGACTCCGACTGGTGCAAGCCTACAATTGATAATGAACTCATTATGATCGTCTCTTTTCTTCTTCCATTCTTCGTATGAATCTATGCCTAAGAACTTATGCATCGCAGACTGCAAGTATGGGGTAAACATGGCTGGAGTTATACCGCACCAACAAGAAGTTTTATCGCGATATTCTTTATACAAGTAAATCTGATAACTCTCAGGGGTAGTATCTAGAAGATTTCTGTGGAGACCAAACAAATTATGCATATTTTGTTATATAGCATATGTTGGGTTTTTGGCAAGTGTAGAAAGACTTGCTTTTGTATCAAGACTATCTTCCTAATTGCATGCTCATGTAACCATAATTACTTTTCCACCGGTCATTTCCACCAAATCTGTTACGTTAATATTAAAAACAGCATTCGGTGTGCCAGCTGCCGCCCATACATTGCTGAAGTTAAGCAAATCTTGATCTATAAAAATCAGATCAATTGTTGTCTTATGTCCCACGGGTGGAATGCCGCCTATAGCAAAGCCCGTAACGTCTCGCGTGAAATCCGCATCTGCTTTAGTAATTTTTTCATTGATAACGCTTTCAATGCTTTTTTCATTTACCCTGTTAGTTCCAGAGGCAAGGATTAAAACTGGCTTGTGTGTAGTTTTCGTTTTAAAAATCAGAGATTTTACGATCTGTGATACTTCGCAGCCAATAGCTGCAGCAGCGTCCTGTGCAGTTCTAGTACTCGCGGATAATTCTTTTACTTCACAGCGGATGTTACGCGCATCCAAGGCATTCTGGACGCTTTGAGCGCTTTTTGTAAGCTGGGTTACCATGTTTTGTCCTCCATTTATAGTGTTTACAATTGGTGCGCTATAGCGCACAATAGGCCCAATATAGCACCGTGCGCTATAACGCACAAGAGCCTAATCCCGAAAAAATGGATAAATTAAGCAAAAAAATCTCCTCCACCCTGAAAACCCTGCGCCAAGAGCACGGCTGGAGCCTGGACATGGCCAGCAAAAAAACCGGGGTTAGCAAGGCGATGCTTGGCCAAATTGAAAGAGGCGAGTCGAGTCCAACTATTGCCACGTTGTGGAAAATCGTTACCGGTTTTAACGTATCTTTTTCTACTTTTGTGGATGCCCCTAGTTCTGATGCCCGTGCACAGATCCATCACGATAGCGATTTTAATCAAATACATCCGCAGGATGATAAAATCTTAATTATGCCGGTATTCGCATATGACAAAATTCTAAAATTTGAAATGTTTATTATCGAGTTATTGCCTGGTTGTGAACATTTATCCGCATCGCATCAAAAGGGAGTCATCGAACATGTTGTGATGGTGAGTGGGGAAGCAGAAATATTGGTGGACGGCAAGTGGCGTACGTTGAAGGAAAAAGAAGGGATACGGTTTAATGCAGATCAAGCGCACGGATACAGGAACCGCTCAAAGGTTAGCGCAATTTTGCATAATGTTATTCATTATTCCACATTGTCGTCATAATGCAAACATTATATAATCCTCACTCTTACACTGCAGATTTAAGGAACAACATGCAAGGGTTTGGTCTATTTTATATTATTAAAGGCGAGATCACTGATCTTTTTGGTACACGATCATTTACATTACAAAATGATTTTCAGGTGCGGAAGGATGATCCCAGAACAGATGAGATTTTAAAACACATTGCCCTTGATCTGCAATTATATTACGAAGCAACATGCGATGGAACTATCACGCATCGCGATATTGCGGGAATTATGGATGATGCGAAAGATATGAATGACATGGTATGTCCGTACGACTACACTACCATGGCCCACCTTGTAGAACGAATTTTTAGATCTTGCGGTAAACCATTTATTCCGCCGCATATTAAAGATCAGCTCAATGAGCAGCCGCAATTATCTAGCACAAATATCAAATCACTTGAAAAACATGATTTGCCTACAATCACATCCATTGCCGGTTCATATGCAATGACACTACATCGGACTGGATCTAAACTAAATCAATCTGATCTTACTTTTGATGTGCCTGTGGGTATTGCGGATGAGTTTGACTTATTTTTTTTAAAAGATTATTTGAAAGTTGTTAACGAAACCAAGCATTATATAGATGCGTGGGCTACAGATTCTGTGGAGTTCCGTAGACCGAAACAAGTAGTTGTAGTCCTTAGTGACAATACTGTAAAACCGTTTATTATAAAAAGTGTAAAAACGTTTAATGAATTTGTATCTGTCATTAGGCCATTGATAATTAGAACGTTGGCGCATGATAATTTAAAAAATAGCAAGTTACCCGAAACGCAGGCCAACAAGCAACGTCAGCGTAAAGCATTAAGCGTCACTTTACCTAAAAATATAGAAGATACTGGAAAAATTCAGTCGCAACATTTAAGCAATACACCGAATAGTTCCAGAAGTAAACCTAACACTTCATTGTTAGTATTTTCTGATTTGCAGAAGTATGCAAAAAAGCATCTGCTTGGGGCAGATCGATATAATTTAGAATATGAATTTTATGGGCAATGTCTAAGCAGAAATGGTCTACGCGCAACTTTTCATGTTGGCAATCATGTTGCGATCTACGATCCAGTTTCAAACTTGCAACAGAAGTTAAAAGTTTTAAAAGCTGACCTGGATTTAGCAACACACGGTGTCTATGGATATAAGAGTATGCTTGGTTTTACAAAACCATCAAATGACTGGGATGGCTGGATATACGACTATTCCACGCTAAGCGATAATTTAGAATCTTGCTTAGCAGATTATCCAATCGACCCACCGTCAGAATTAGCACCAAGTGAAAGTGCTGATGACGTGTATCTTGTCAACATGGGGGGACGTTATCACTGTTGGTTTGAACGTCATTATAGAGAATACGGCCAAGCAGAAAGCACGTCCACTATTGATATTGCGCATGATTTACAAATATTCCCTGAAGATGAATATTATAGCTATGCAGTGAGAGATGCGATTTACGATTTAAGATTTACGCTGAACATGCTACAAGCCTGGCAGCCAGATGACGTGGATTTCCGGTTTCCGTCTGCAGTGATTGCGGTTTTGTCTAATGGTGAACTCATAAAGGGCGAATTTACTTATGACAAGGATTTTGAAAATTTTGCTTTGCGTGTATTGCCTTATTTAGAAGCCACTTTGGAGCGGCTAGAATCTCAGCTCAATGCTAAAGCTGAGCAAGATAAACCAGCACCTAGCTGTACCCAGCGATTATGTGCAAGTCTAAAGATGTAACGCGAAGAAAAGGGGCATATCTAGCAATATGCCCCACGCAGGTCCTTACATGCCAGCTCTAATTGGTTTTGGATAAGTTTGTTCTAGCTCTTTGATGACAGGAGTCATGACGCCTGGGTCTTGTACTAATTTCTGTCCTTGTTCAAAACCTACAAAGCGATTGCTCATGTTTACGCTGCCTGAGCATTGTGGATTTGGTGAGCCGTTAAGATCACGGCCTTGCACCCAAGTATCACGCAACGCGCATTTTTGTGCGTATTTGAGTGGTGTGCCGGGAGCACAAACAGATAATGTATCAAGGAATGCTTGATCGCGGTTGCTGAAGCGATTCTTAATAGCAGTTGCAAACGCATATAGCAACGTATTAGGACCTGCTTGGCGCCCTAAACCATTGGTAATGATCATGCCTACACCTTTTGGTGCTTCGCCGCCTTGGGTGCCTTTCATGCCATGGAATTCAATTTCCATAGTATCAGGATCTTCGGTAAACGCTTTATGTGCAGTCCACGCTAGGTTGTTCGTGTTGTGGGCAATATCGGAAATAGGACGATGTGTTGTGCACGGACCAATCTGCGTGCTTAAATCGCGTGGTGAACCATTCGCAATTGCAACAGAAGTATTGGTGCGATCAAATACTTGCTCTATAGAAGGACAAGTACCATCTGTGCCGTCATGTGGTATAAAAAACACATAATTTGAAGGGTTTAATTCACGGAAGTAAATAAATGGACCAGAGTAATTTTTTACACCTGGTTTTGTTGCTAATACTAAGTAGCTGTCTGTTAGCTTCTTGTTGTCATCAAATTTTTTGACGCGGCATACGCGTAAGTTTAAAGCGCTTGAATAATTCAGAATATTTGGCGCATCGTGAGCTTTTAATGCTTTCACGAGATTTTGCATGTTTTGTTTTTCTTGCTGTGTTGGTGCGTGAAAACTAGTAGCTTGTTGAAATGCACATCTTGTTAGTGCCCAAGGGCCATTAGCCGGTAATGTAGGGCAAAGTTGAATTCCATCTCTATCTAAAGGACCATCCCAAGCGATGCAGTTACCTTTATCTGCACTTGCGGTTTCAGTAGCCATGATAAAACACTCCCTTGTTTTATTGATGTCTCTTTAACTCTAATTACTAAGTAAAAACTCCTCCTCTTAAAAAGTGAGTGTATGACCGGAAAAAATAGGTGAATCTCTGATAATTACTTAAGATAACAGCGTGAAATTTTGTCTTGTGTTTTGATCAGATATTTATCATTGTGCGCACGAATAGCTCTGAATAACGCTTAAGCTAAACGCTCGACATGTTGTGCGAGAATGAAAGTTAATAGTGTAGATTTAACGGAAACAGCAAAACCACCGTTTGCATGCTGATTGATCATCTATGGTAGCAGCATCCGATTGCATATCAGTGTCTATGGTAGTAGCGCGATTGGGCGTCCTGTTTATAACGTCTTGGCCGGGTGTACTAAAGGTTACAGTTGGGGATGGAGCCCGCTCCTGATCCAGCTCCATATTCCGCATGGATGATGGCAATGAGTTGCTTTTTCTGCTGTGCGATGACTTAGGTGAGGGGGTATTATCCGTAATATTGGATGCACTATGCGTGGTATCAATATTATCTACAGAGAATGTTGTACCTTTGAATGTGCGCGTTAAACTGCTAGGGCGTTGGATTAAGTCGTACGGCAACCAGGTTATTTTATTTATATCGATATTATTAGTTTCCACCGATCCTGGTTTCGTAAGCACTTTAGCGTTAAATCGAGCCGAAATTGCTGTAAGCGAAGGTAGGTTGCGTAATTTTAGTTTTACTAACCCAACGTCGTCGAGATTAATTTGCCTCAAGGCTGGAAAATTGCCTATTTCTAGCACAATAATCATGCTTCTATCAGCTGTAGGATCATCAATTTCTTTTACGTTGCTAATTTCTAGCTCAGTTAGAGTAGCTTCTAGTTCTGGCCACGCGTGTATATCGTTAATTAAATCCTGCGCCATTTTGGTAGTAAGACCCTGATCACGCAGAATGAGGCGGGTGTCGGTATAAGCACGTTGCTTTATTAATTGTGAAACTTCGTCATATGTGGTGCCAGGCATTGAAATGCTCTCTTAAAATTAATGAGTTAGCTATCGTATCATTAGGCAGAGAGAAAATCAAGTGTATGACTTAGCCAGTTTTTCTAATCCGGGGCACCTGGTGGTTTTAACTCATGGCGTTTGTGGTGGTATTGGGTAGCGCGTCGATATTCGGCGGTATCTTTGGGGGTGCCAGTAATTGCTCGCCCCATTAACAAATCCTCTTTTTCTTTACTATACCGCAGCCGTTCCTGCTCAGTTATATTTAGAAAGCTTTTCAGCCACAGAATAGGCGGATCGATGGTAAAGTGCTTGCGAAACTGATCTAATAATTGCGCAGCCCAATATTGATCTACCTCTAATTGCTCTGCTACATATGGCACTGGCAGAACAGCCATATGCAGCAATAATCTGGGTGATAAGTGACGTGAAGTTATTGCTTGGCATTCTTGCATCAGTTCTAGATAGTCTACATGCATGACTTGGCACATTACGTGCAAGATTCTTGTTGCTTCGGTTTCGCCTAAAATATTTGCAACATTGCGATATGCTGTTGCAATGTCTTCGTTGTCATAGGTTTCTAATACTACCACCAGGTGCGCGATTAAAGCATACACAGCATCATCAGGATGTTGCATATGAAATTCTGGTAGCATGTCCGAGGTATGTTCTGTCATAATTTCAGTATATCCTATCTTAATATAGTTCCTAGTTGGCGTCTAAATAATAACTATTTAAAAAACTATAGAAACGTAGACATTAAGCAATGGTCGCAAGAAGTATGCTGTATTATACTTCATCTAGTTCAACCTATCGTTTTATATTAACCGACATATGAGAGGATCTTAATTATGTATAGTTCTAAAATTGCAAAATGTATTATTGCTGCGGCAGCAGTTGGATTTGCTCCTGCTGTAGTGGTTGCAGATACTTCCGCAACCACCCCGAACCCTTCTATGCCTGTACACAGTGGTATGATGAATAGTGACAGCACGATGAATGCGCAAGGTGCTGGTCATGAAGGAATGATGCGCCTAAAAGAAGAAAATCTTAAATTGAAGGAAGAAAATCAAAGATTAAAGATGGAAATAGAACGTATGCGTAAAATGAAAAGCCAAGGTGGCAGCATGAAACGTTCAACTACACCTGCTACACCAGCAACTCCTGCTTCATCACAGTAGTATCCATGCCTAACGGCAAACAAAAATGTTTGCCGTTAAACTCATCGTTAGGTGCCATCAAACGTCGGCGAAGTGGTCTTGCTGCCAGTAACTGCTTGCGTGCTGGTCTGCGAAAGGCTCATATCTTCTACACCGCTCAACACTTCACGGAAATTTGCCCCTGTAGCTTTACTGCTAAACATTAGCACCTCAGTAGTGCGTGCTTTAGGGGTCCCCTTTAATTCAGGCTCTGAGTTTATGAATAACTCTACATCTTGTTTTGATGTGAACGGCTGTATAGCATGTCTTTTAGCTATAGCATGACTTATGCGCAGGTCATTTCTATCACTTCTATATGGTTTAAAAAACTCAAATTTTGGATCTGTGCTTTTTAGTGCTTCAAACATGCTTAACGCAGTTGTTCGTGTCGTTTCATCGCGATCGCGGTAATGCTTCTTAACATCATCCTCAGTATTACAATAATTATCAATGAAACTTACCATTTTTTCTTCAGGATCTTCAATGTGTAGCATTCCCGAAGAGCCGGAATTGGAGCCTGAGCCAGATCCGCGCACCAACTTGTTTGAAGGTTTGACTTCACCGCCTTCACCTTTACCTCGCATGTTAGCTTTATAGTAGCTGAGAGCCAAACTGCCGTTCGTAAATGGCTGTTCAAATGCGTGCACTCTGGCAAGTTCTTTTAGTTGTGCTGCACTGCATACTCGAACGGACTCAAAGTTGGGATGGAAGAGGAATTCTTGCGTTGATTTAGCAACTGCTAGCTCGGCTGCATTTTTATATTTGGTGGTTAGATCTGTATCGATATCGCAGTTATCCAATACCCAATAATAAATAGGATCAAATGCGACTGGTGCGGCTTGTAGATTTTGTTGTTTAGGTGATGTTGAGACTGGCGTGGCTTGTTGATTTTGTGGTTTAGGTGTTGTTTTAAAAAACATTTCTATTCTCCATAGAAGTAAATTTATGTTAACTACATAACACTTACTGCGGTGTACGATCCATTATATGGATATGGAAAAAAATAGCAAATGCCTTTCCATTAAATTATGCGGCCTTACAAATTTGCTCTTTGGCTTTGCCTATGAGTTCATAAAGCTTTGCATCATTTTTGGCAGCTCTAGCGATATCACCCAGGGTGATAACACCCACTAGACGCTTGCTGCTGTTCATAACTGGCAGTCTATGGATTTGCTGTTCGCCAAAGTTGTGCAAAATATCTTCCAAGGTATCTTCTTCGAAGCAATATAATACCTTTTTGGTCATAACATCTTCAACACGGGTCTTTTCAGGATCTTTTTTATCTGCTGTTAAATGTATTGTGACGTCACGATCGGTGATCATGCCTACTAGTTTATCATTGTCAGAAACCGGTACAAATCCACAGTTCTTTTGTTGCATGCACTTGACTGCTTCCAATACTGTGTCACTTGCATTAACAGTTTTAGGGTTCTTGGTCATTACGTCTTTTACTTTCATGATGCACCTCCGGTCGTCTTATATGCCTAATAAATACAGGGATAAAAGATAGACCGCACCATGTAGTAAAAATTCACTATTAATGCGAAATAATTAATTGCTGTATATAAAAGAAGGTGATTAACTACAGTAGATTTAAATTCCGCAGCAACTTAAGTTGAAATCTACGTTGCTGGACACCTGTTGCGGGCGTTGTTTAGTATTCGCATAGGTTAAAAATCGTACGCTAATCCTGTGTTTGTTGCCACTAGTTTCAGGAAAACACGTGGAGTCAATCGGTAGCACTATGCGTAGCATTTGGTAACTTTGATTGCCCATCAGTGGGGTTTGAAAAAAGCCACTTTCCGCAAGGCGTGGTGTAAAGTCCGCACTGTCTCGGATTAACTCTAACAATAAACTTATTGCATCTGCGATTGGAATGCTATCAGCTAACCATTCATCTAATTGTGCTTGACGTATATTATCTGGCTGCTGAAGCCAGTAATAATAGCTCGGGATCTCGAAGTTATTAACCCCGGCTACAAGCGCAGTACGCAAACGCATAGTGTTTAATAAATCATCGTCACGCAAGCTTTTAGAAACTTTGCCATCAATCTTTTGAATGGCCTGTACATGCGTGTTTAACTCGTCCAGCGTTTGGGCTAATTTATTATGCATTATCGGTGCGTCGATGAAGGTATTGAGGGCGCTAATGTTGCGATCGAGTTCTTTAATGATTTCATTTTTGATGTCATAGCGGTCCATAATGCTCAAGACTTCTAACAACACCAGTAGACTAGCTTGATTGTCCCATATTTCATTACGAGCGGCAAAGTGCGCAATTTGGGCAAAAGCGTTTTCCAAACGCATAAAATTGCGTATACGTTCGTTTAATGGGTACTCATATATTGCTGCGCTATGCATCCAGTTTTCCGTAACACAAAATCTTAACTATACCATATTCTTAGCTACGTTGTACTAAGATGCAAGGCTTAAGTAGACATGATGTAATTTTTCAACGCGTTTAATCAATTCTGGCATTGCTACATTAGTTTCTAATACGTCATTTGTGCTTGCTAGGCGCTTCTCTCTAGTTATCTGGTTGGCTATGATGGCGCGAATTTCAGCTTCTGGATATTGATCACGTTGTATTGCGCGTGCTAATTGTACCTCAACAGGGCAGTCGACGGTGAGTATACGATCCACGATGTCTTGCATGCCAGCTTCTATAAGCAACGGTATTTCTACAATGCAGTACGGATAGGTGACTTCTTGCGCTTGATTGACTATTTCTTTGGCTATTAGGGGGTGCAACAAAGTTTCTAACCATAATTTATCGGCTGGATTAGTAAAAATTAGTTGCCGTAATTTGTGACGATCAAGTTTCTGCCCGGCATCTAAATATTCATGGCCAAATTTTTGCACTATAGCCAGAAAAATCTTTTTATCTGTGTCTATTAAATGATGTGCAATTTCGTCAGCACTAATTATAGGCACACCTAAATGTTTAAATAGTGCACACACAGTAGATTTGCCGCTGCCGATGCCGCCAGTAAGTCCCACTATCATTACATTAAACCCGCAAATTGTAGATACCAAGTATTAATATCATTACCACAAATCATCGCGATCCAGCCTGCCATAGATAAAAACGGACCGAAGGGAATACGCTTCACCCTTTTCTTTTTGTGTAAAAATATTAAACCAACTCCAATAACAGATCCGATTATAGAAGAGCATAAAATTGTAAATGGTAACATTTGCCAACCTAACCAGGCACCTATCATTGCCAGCAGTTTAAAGTCACCGTAACCCATGCCTTCCTTTTTGGTAGCCCAAAAGAAAGACCAATATACTAACCATAGAAACATGTAACCGGCAACAGCTCCGATAATAGCGTCAGTGCTGTTTACAAACACAAATTGTATACTTAACAGTAATCCGATCCATAACGCAGGTAAAGTAACCTCGTCAGGGATTATGGTATGGCGCAGATCGATTGCGGCTTGCACAATTAATACGTAACTCAGGATACATCCTGCTACGGTTTGCCAAGATACACTAAAACGTAAGGCAACTGCAGCAGCTAGTGCTGCGGCTAACGCTTCTATTATTGGGTATTGAATTGAAAATTTATGTTTGCAACTGCGACATTTGCCACGCAGAATAATATAGCTTAGCAATGGTACGTTATCATAAAATTTAATCGGCGTATTGCAATGCAAACAATGCGAAGGTCTAGTAAATAATTCGATTAATAAAACTTGGCTTTGCATCAAGTCTGGTTGTTCGGTAACCGGGACTTTAGTTTCTAAAAACTCATAGCATTGCTGGCGCCAACCTTTTTGTAAAATAATTGGTAGTCTAAAAATAATTACATTTAAAAAACTGCCGATTATAAGTGAAAACACAATTACAACTGTTAAAAAAATTGGTTCTGATCCGTTTAGTATTGTAAGAAAATCAGACATATTAAATAACCGATCCAAGTTTGAAAATTGGTAGATACATCGCAATAACTAGTCCGCCGACTATAACCCCGAGCACAATCATAATAATTGGCTCCATAAGTGTAGACATACCGTCCACCGCTAAGTCCACTTCTTCTTCATAAATATTAGCAACTTTTTGTAACATTGCATTCAAGGTTCCAGTTTCTTCGCCGATTGCAACCATTTGTATTACCATGTGCGGAAATACTTTTGTTTGTTGCATGGAAGTATTTATGCGTTTCCCCATCGACACTCCATCGCGGATTTCCATAATGGCATTGTAATATTTTATGTTGCCACTTGATCTTGCCACTAACAGCAATGCGTCAGGTAATGGTACCCCGGCAGCAAATGTAGTAGACAGTGTTCTAGCAAAACGTGCTACCGCAGCTTTTTGTAGTATCTTACCAAATATTGGTAAACGCAATGTCATACGTTGTATTGCATTTCTGAATGTCGCTTGCGAACGATACAGTCTATTAAAAATCCAAATTAGCACGCCAAATGTTACTAAAAACTTTAGGCCATTATGTTGCACGTTATTTGAAAGATTTAATACAAACATAGTAAATGCCGGTAAATGCGATCCAAAGCCTTCAAACATTGATTTAAAGGTTGGCACAACTTTAATCAACAAAATTGCCGTAACAATGGTTGCTACTGATAGCACCGCAATTGGGTAGTACATCGCTTTAATAATTTTGCGTTTAATGGATTCGGTTTTTTCTCTATACATTGCAATACGTTGCAACATAACGTCTACGTTACCGGAGCTTTCGCCGGCAGCTACAAGGTTGCAAAATAATTCATCAAATTCATTTGGATGTAAGCGTAGACATTCCGACAACGAGCCGCCAGATTCTAATTCGTTTTTAAGACGTGCAATTAGTTTAGCTACGGCCGGTTTTTCAGAGCTTTCAATAATAACCTTTAAGCCGTTTACCAGCGGAATACCGGCTGTCTGCAGCGTCGCTAATTGGCGGGTAAAAATTGTTATGTCGCGTGATTTAATCTTGGAGCGAGAAAAAAACTTAACAATAAATGATGGCTCGCGCATCAGCTGTAATTTAATATTTAACAGACCCTGCTTTCTTAATTCAGATTGTGCAACGGTGATGCTTTCGGCAAGGATCTCACCTTTGACTTTGCGATTACGTAAATCGCGTGCGGTGTAACTAAAATTATATTTACCGGAGGTTGCTGATTTTGGCATAATAATTAATCCTTAGTTATCTTCATGATTTCGTTAATAGTAGTAATACCAGCGCGGATCTTATTTAAGCCAGATTCGCGCAAAGTCCAATTGCCTTCAGTTATGGATTGCTTTGCTACATCCAATGCATTGCCCCCACTCATAATGATCTGTCCTACTTCTTTAGATACTTCAATTAGCTCGTAAATACCAGTACGTCCTTTATAACCATCCTGGCAATGATGGCAACCAACCGCTTCAAAAATTGTTAATTCTTTCTTATCAATTTCTTCTTCTTTAAAGCCAAGTTGCAGCAATGCTGGTTTAGGTAGCACTAGCTCCTTTTTACAGCGCGGACATAATACGCGGCATAAGCGCTGTGCAATGATTAATGATACAGATGTAGCTACGTTATACGAAGGTATACCCATGCTAATTAATCGGGTTAACACGTCTGCGGCAGAGTTCGTGTGCAATGTTGATAGCACCATGTGCCCGGTTTGCGCAGCTTTAATCGCAATTTCAGCGGTTTCCAAATCTCGTATTTCCCCAACCATGATGATATCTGGATCTTGACGCAAGAATGCACGTAATGCAGTCGTAAAGTCTAAGCCGGCTTTGACGTTAACGTGTACCTGGTTAATACCAGGCACGTTAATTTCAACTGGATCCTCTACAGTTGAAATGTTATGCATCGGAATATTCAAGATGTTTAATGCAGTATAGAGCGAAACCGTTTTACCGCTACCCGTAGGTCCTGTAGCTAGCACCATGCCTTGCGCCTTCCAAATGTTGCGCAAGAATATTTCTTTTTGAAATGGCTCATAACCCAAGCTATCAATACCCATCTGGGCAGTTGTAGGATCCAAGATACGAGTTACGATTTTTTCCCCATAGAGCGTAGGGCAACTACTCACACGAAAATCTATAGAGCGTTGTTTGGTTAAACGCATTTTGAAACGACCGTCTTGTGGCAGACGATGTTCTGAAATATCCAATGCGGCCATAACCTTCAGACGCGTTGCCAAACGATTGCCTAAGTTGACCGGCGGTCTAGCATGCTCACGTAATATACCGTCCAAACGAAAGCGTACTCTATATGTTTTTTCATACGGCTCGAAATGTATATCAGAAACGCCAGTGTTGATAGCATCAAGTAACATTTTGTTTACAAAGCGTACGATTGGTGCATCATCTTTAGTAACGCCGGTTTCATCCTCGGCTAGCTCTTCACCACCGCTGATATCCAGTGATTCCAAAGATTCATCGCTTATATCTGCTAATTCACTTAATTCACCATGTGTGACAACGGCGGTTGCGATGGACATTAACTTATCGTCTTCAACAATGACTGGTTCTGGATAAGTTCCGGTTTGGAACTTGATATCTTCTAATACTTGCAAGTTTGATGGGTCAGCAACCGCTACATATAATCTATTGCCACGTTGAAATATTGGCAATGCGCTAGAGCTTTCAATCATGTCCGATTTTATTTGTAGTGAAGGGATTTGCTCTTGATCCATAGCGGTAATGTCAAAATACGGTATGCCAAATTCTACTGAAGCTACCTTAGCAATTGCTGTTGCAGATAACGCTTTTTGAAAAACGGCCATACGCACAAAATTTAGCTTTTTTTGCACGGCTAGCTCAGCAATTTGGTTGGCAGTTTTCTCATCGAGTAATCCGACGTCTACCAATTTTCTTGCAATACCAGTAAGTGTTGCCATAGTAATAGGTCTTCTACGATCTGCTTTAACGTTCTTAAAGTATAGTAGACATAAGTTGAAGAACTGACGATAGCTATTTTTATTATAATAACTATACGTAGGTCATAAGCGCCGTATGATATTTGGTCGTATAATTACAAGTAGTGAGATTGTTGGGGATACAAATGTTCGGTACTACACCTAAATTGCAAGCCGGCTTTACCTTGGTTGAAATCATGGTAGTGATTGTGATTTTAGGGATGTTAGCTGGTTTGGCGATCCCAGCATACTACGATTATGTAGTCCGTACTAACGTATCTAATATGTTAAGTTCAGCTGATACCGTGCGTTCAGCAGTGGCAGAAACCAGGTTACAATACGGCAATTTTGATCAAATTATCCCCGGCGATGCGTTGCAAACATTTACTAATCTTGGTGTAGAAGATCCAACTTTAATTAATCCAGCGCTTAGTTCAGTGTTGTTTGCAGTGCAAGATGAAAATCATATGGCGATTGTATTATGCGGCGCAACGATAGGTGAAGGCGCAGATAGTGCTGCAAACACTGTAGATTTATTTTTAACTGCTAACGTCTATTTGGGCGGCTTAAAATGGGGTTGCATGTACCAAGGCAATAATCCAGCATATGTGCCATCTAATTGCAGAACCTTGTATGATCCGGGCATTTATGGTGTACTAAGTGGCAACTGTCCACGAACCGCTCCACAAGCACCAATTTAGGCCGGGATAGCTCAGTTGGTAGAGCAGTGCATTCGTAATGCAAAGGTCGTAGGTTCGACTCCTATTCCCGGCAAATCAGTTAGAAAAAATTAATGTAATTACGTATGGCATTATTAAATGAATTCTGCGCTTCGTCACGAATAAGTAACTATAATGATTGTGTTCCTGTAATTCTGTTTTAACATATGGAGGTAAAATATGTTTGATACACTGGAAATATTAGGCTTAACAGCAGGTGCTTGTACAACGTTTTCTGTAATCCCACAAATACAAAAAATAATTGCGAGTAAATCTGCTAAAGATATTTCATATATAATGTATTTCACGAATTGTACTGGTTTTGTGTTATGGATTACATATGGTGCATTAAAGGGATCTATGTCATTAGTTGCGGCGAACGCAATCACGTTGCTGCTGCAAGGAACTGTAATAATATTGAAATATCATTGGGAAAGGAAATAGATTTTTCATGATTAAGGCCCTTGTAAAAGCCGTTATTTTATTGCTGGTAACTACCGTAGCATGCGCGAAGCCATATAACGTGGAAGTGATTTTGACAAAAGTTGTCGCGCAAAAGCCAGTCTCTGCAGATGGCGATAGAATATACGTGGACATCGCGGCCTATCCTGCGAGTGGATCGCCGCAGATATTGCGTGAGCCAATGTTTCCAATGCATTGGCTTACCAAGGAATTGCCGCAGATTAAAAATGTAAAATTATGGGAAGGCACGATAAAGGATGAAGATAGCGTATTATTAGTGTTTTCCTTGATCGATCAAGTACTGCCAACGTTAGATGACGCTTTGCTTGGCAGCGCGCGCGTAGAAATTAGTAACAGAAACAAGCAACTTCAAACCAAATGGGACCAACCGAAGTATGCTGATCAGCCGCGTGTCGATCAAATTGATGGCAAGCCCTCATACATTATGTATGGCGAATCTGCTCAATATGCAGTAGATTTTGCTGTTAAAATTAATCCGTAAAATTTGCGCATAAAAAAACCCGGATTTTTGGGTCCGGGTTTAGTGTGAAGAGCTTCAGATTAGTAGTTAAAATTCCTAAACTGAGCTGCCTTCGCTGCAAAGGCTTCCGCTACGGTTTGCGGTGCTGCAGGCGCAGTTTGCGCTGATGCAGGAGGGTTTACTACTTGCAGTTGATTTTGCTGAGTAGTTTGGTTTTGCGTTGCGTCAGCACTTGCTGCAGGCGCATTTTTTTCTGGCGCCGGAGCCGGTGTAGGAGCTTGTGTATAGCTTACACCGAACGCATCGTACAGTCTTACTAAGAAAGATGCTCTTAGTTGATTCACTGCTGCTGTGGTTTTATCGATGAACTGCTGTATCAGCGCTCCGATTTCGCCTTCTAGAATAGTGTTACGAGCATTATATTCCAGGCGGTCTTTAGTCTGTTGACTTCGCGATGCTCTTGGGTTGTCTGGATTTTGATTTGCTCTGGCGCGTTCATTTGGAGTAGACCCTTTTGCAGTATATCGACGATTATACTCTTCATTTGCCATTGTCTTAGCTTCTGCGTCTCTCGCTCGAGCTTGGATCAGTGCTTTTTCAGCTATTGTCAATGTAACGTCTACCAATTCACGATCTTTCACATCAGAAGTTCGTAATCGATCTGCTCTGTATGCAGCCCATTGGGTGGCATTCGACATAGAATGAGATCTAATTTCTTTCCTGACGATAGGCGCTATTTCCGCGAAACTTTTTCCCGCGAGCAAACGCTTGCTGTATTCGTCGGCAAACTGAGTTGTTACGTTTTTACGATCATCATCAGATAACATACTTAAGGGTAAAGCTATATCCATTTGGTGGAATTTATTTACATTATTAATAAAAAAATCTGCAACATTAGTTGGGTTGTGTATATCCACTTTAATCGTAGCAGCTGGATCTGTCATTTTATTAAATATACCTGTGCAAGCAGCAAGCAAAGCTAGAAAGTTCATAATCTCAATCTCCGTTCATTAATATAATTTTTATCAAACGGTAAGTATGCTAACATATTTTTCAACAAAGTTAAACAGATTTCTTAAATTTTTTAAAAGATTTTAGTGCGATTGTTGTATATGCGCGCTTGGCGCCTGCGGGACGGTCAGTATTAAGGTATCCCTGATCTGTTGCATGGAAAATTTCTCAAGCACGTTCATTCCTAAGAGGGCCTGGTCGGATTCTAAATCCGGTACGATTACTCCAGACACGTTATGCACATCAATGCCGCCAATATTTATGGTGTCGATCTTGGTGAAATAGCCTACCCTGTTGCCGCCTGCGGTCTCGGTAGTCAGGGTGGCTTGTTTAGATAAATGGGCGCGGCGAGCTACGTCGGTGGACACAGCTATAGAGGTAGCCCCCGTGTCTATTAAGAAGGTCACCGTAATGCCGTTTATAGAGCCTTTAATGCGGAAGCGTGAATCT
>DATIHV010000127.1:0-1806 GCA_035480295.1 Gammaproteobacteria bacterium | reverse complement strand
TTTAAAAAGATCTGGTAACACGCCGGTATAGAGAACTTGCAAATCCTGTTTGTAGTCTGTCATGGTAAAATTTACCGTTAATCCTTCAAGTTGACGCACGCTTCCCTTGCGAACCATGCCACCAATGCGGATCCGCTGCCTTGGCAATTGGACTTGTGCAAATATTTCTGCAGGTTTGTAAAACAAGTTAATGTTTTGTCGCAACGCGTACAAAATTAACTCACTCGCAGCACCAGCACCCAACATAACAATTAATAACAACAATAATCTACGTTTACGTCTGCTGGTCATTGTTTGACCCAGACCATAAATCTTGTTTTAACTTATTTTGGATCGCCAGATTTTTCTTTAAAGCTGCAAACACTTGCCAGCTTATTAATGTGAGCAACAAAATATAGCTTGGCCAAACATAGATACCATAACCACCCATATTACATAACTGTAGTAAATGTTTAAGCATTTCCAGTTTGCTCCTCTAATAATGTTTTGACCCATTTGCTGCCACGTTCACGCCAAAGTATTTCGTACCGTGCTTTGATACACACAATCACTATGTATAGCATGTACATTGCAACTAGTACACTCAGCAACGGATACAACATGGCATTGTCTATCGCAGGCTTTGCAAAGCGTGAAATACTTGCACCTTGATGTAAGGTGTTCCACCAATCAACCGAAAAGTGGATGATCGGTATATCTATCAATCCTACCACCGCTAATATTGCACTGACCGTAGATGCAACTCGTTGATCAATAATCGCTGAGCGCAGCCCCATATATCCAAAATATAAAAACAGTAAAATCAATTCCGAAGTTAAGCGCGCATCCCACACCCACCATGTTCCCCACATTGGTTTACCCCATAATGCGCCAGTTACCAAGGCCAGCACAGTAGCTGCCGCGCCAAATGGCGCGCTTACGTGCGCAATTATGTCGGCCAGTTTGATTTTCCAAATTAAATAAATAAAAGAAGCAATCCCGATAATGGTATAAACTGATAGCGACAATATAGCACTCGGCACATGAATATACATAATGCGCATGGCTTCTTTTTGTTGATAATCTATAGGTGCGATAAACAAGCCTGCAAGCAAACCGTAACTCATAAACACTGCAGATCCCACTGCAAAACACGCGGCAATTTGCGACGCATTTTTGTAAAAATATTCTAGTTTAATTAAATTTTTCATGCATTACTCACTTTAACTGCTGTTGCAACCGCTATAGGTACACATAACATTGCAATTATTACTAACGCTAACAACAACGCAATGTGACCAGTACTAACTATATTGTCTAAACTCAAAATCCCAATTTCGCTGCCTATGCATAACACCGGCACAAATAATGGCAAAATTAACATAGCCAGAAACACACCACCGCGTGCAAGTGGCACCGTTATAGATGCACCAATTGCAGCCATAAGGCTTATAAATATCGTGCCAATAAATAAACTGAAGGTAATTAACGCCGTACTTAAAAGAGACAATGCAAACCCCATAGCCACTAGCGGCGTAAGCAATACAATAGGTAATGCATAAACAAACCAATGCGTCATTATTTTAGTACCCAACAATAAACTAAATGGATGCGAACTTAATAACATTGCATCAAAGGCTCCAGACTTAAAATCTGTGCGCAATAATGTTTCTTGCGCTAATAATGTGGCAATCAATGCTCCAACCCAAATTATAACTGGCGCAAACCGCGCACTATCATGCGACCATGTGCCAAGCGCAATTGGAAATAAGCTTGTAAAAATCACGTAAAATAAAATAACTGCTAGCCATTCACTTTTTCGCGCCA
>DATIHV010000126.1:0-9484 GCA_035480295.1 Gammaproteobacteria bacterium | reverse complement strand
ACCGATGGACAAATAGGGCAAGTTGCGTATAGTGCCGCCAAAGCCGGAGTTGCTGGCATGACCTTGCCTGTTGCGCGTGAAATGGCGCAATGGAATATTCGAGTGGCTTGTGTGGCCCCAGGCGTCTTTGCTACCCCAATGATGGAACATGCATCTGATAAGATACGCGACGGACTGCTTGCGACTACAGTATTTCCTAAGCGCTTTGGCCAACCATATGAGTTGGCAATGTTCGTAGAACACATTATACGTAACCCAATGTTAAATGGTGATTTTTTGCGTATCGACGGCGCGATGCGTATGCCTCCGCGCTAACCCATGAGGTATTTAATGTTATACTTGGTTAAGTGTATTTATTTCTGGAGAGTAAAGTGGACAATGGAAAAAATTCATGCTGTTCTAAACTGAGCGTATGTAACTTAGGTATGGCGATAGGTATTACGTTCGCTTTATCGATGTTTTTAACAACGCTATGCACAATATTCTGGGGCTATGGTGCTCCGTTTGTAGAAATGTTCGGATCAATTTACTGGGGCTTCGATGCGACTATAATCGGACTACTGCTTGGTATGTTCTGGAGTTTTATACACGGCTTCATCATAGGTGCAGTAATCGCATTCTTTTATAATTATTGCTCATGTCATTGCCCATGCAAAGCTTGCAAAACAAACCGTAAATGTTGTAGATAAGTAATATGGCTCGTCGCGACAAAAGCGGCGAGCTGTAAAATACATAATTATTAGAGGTACAGCTGTGAATAAGTACAATCCATATTTAAATCCAGCCCATGAACCAGACGAGAACGAGCGCGCAAAAATGATGTTTTTCAATCCTTTTCAAGCTTCCGTGCTTGAAGGCGCACCTTTTAATAAAGAAGATCAAGATAAAGACAAAGATATTGGCAAAATTGTCATTTTAAGCTCTAATTAATTCAGAAAATTGACTTTTTATTTTTTTTGTTCCATCCTTCTAAAGGTGCCGCATAAGAACCGGGGGTTTGATATGAATACACAAACAGCATTTAGCGATTGGTCAGTATGGACTGGTCCATTTACAGAACTACAACAGATGAATCAAGAAGCAGGCGAAAAGATAGTACGTGAATGCATATCATACTATAGTGATTGCGCTGCTAACACAGTAAAAAGCACACAAACGTTGCAAAGAGTAACAAGTCCTGAAGATTTTATCAGTACACAAATGAAACTTTTATCGCAGCATGGTGAAAAAACATTAGAATTTATTCAAAATGTTTCGCAAATTTACCAAGATGCATTTAAAAAGCATTGCAACTGGACTGAAGATAAAGTATCAAACGCTGTGAAGACTGCGAGCAAAGCAACTTCCATGGCGCGCAAGAACGCCGAAGACTAGTCTTAGGCCTGCTAAAACAATCCCTGTTAGTAACTACTATCGGGGATTTCTTTTTTGCCACGCTAAATTCTTTTCAATACGTAACTGCCTGGCGCATCATCTACTATGCTTTGCTGATTAATTTGTTTGGCTGGAATTTGCTCGTTGTCTTGTTTTTGTAACCATTCAACCCAATATGGCCACCACGATCCGTCGTGGCGCTGCGCATTTTCGGTCCAATGGTTTGACACAGTTTTAAATTTTTTGGCTGTATTAAAATCAGGATTTGTTTTAAACCCGTATTTATTATCCTTTGTCGGTGGATTTACAACTGCACGCACGTGTCCTGATTCTGACAAAATAAATTCTGTAGGCCCGCCTAAATGGTGGATTCCAGAAAACACTGATCTCCATAGGGTAATGTGATCGGTTTCAGATGCAACAAAAAATGCAGGCGTGACAATTTTGCTTAGATCAATTGGTACACCGCCAAGAGTTATACCATTTGGTTCGCGCAATTTATTATGCAAATACATATTACGCAAATAAAAATTGTACATACTATAAGGCTGATTGGTAGAGTCTGAATTCCAATATAACATATCGAACGGCTTCGAAGGCTTACCCAACAAATAGTTATGTATAAAATATGGCCAAATCAAGTCGTTAGGGCGCAGTGTATTAAACGCCATGTCTAATAAGCGTCCATTTAAGTAACCTTTTTCATGCATGACATTTTCAAGCGCATCAATCTGCGGTTTATCCAGAAATACACCAATTTCACCAGGATTGGAAAAATTAATTAAAGACATTAAAAATGTTGCGCTCTTAACGTGTTTATCGTTCTTAGCCTGTAAATATGCTAAGGTACACGCCAACAATGTGCCGCCTATGCAGTAACCAACCATATGTACAGATTCTGCTTTGGTTTCTTTAACCACTACATCCAAAGCTTGCAAAGGTCCTTCCAACATATAATCTTCAAAGCTTTTATCTGATAGTTTTGCGTCTGGATTAACCCAAGAGATAATAAATACTGTAAAACCTTGATCAACCAACCATTTTACTAACGAATTGTTTGGCGATAAATCAAGCACATAATATTTATTAATCCAAGGAGGGGTAATTAATATTGGCGTCTTATATGTGGTAGCCGTAGTTGGTTGATATTGTATTAACTGAATTAATTCGTTTTGATATATCACCTTACCTTTAGTCACCCCAAGATTTTCGCCAACCTTAAACGCTTTTAGGTCGGTCATGCGCACGTTTAAACGACCATGATTTTCTACAAGATCCTCTAAATAGTTTCTTAAGCCGCTAAGCAAGTTATTGCCACCTGTTTCTACAATTGCTTGCATAACTTCCGGATTGGTCCAAATATAATTGGTTGGGGCAAAAAAATTGAGAAAATTAACAATATAAAAATGCAATTGTTGCCGCGTTTTAGAGTCTAATTCATCCATGGAATACAGCAAACGTAACGAATATTTACGTACTAAGTAATATAAGCGCTTTAATAATTCAAAATACGGATTGTCATACCAAATCTGATTTGAAAATCGTTTGTCAAATTTGAACGAACGAAATATATCTTGATGCTCTTTAAAAGTTGTAATGCGCAAATGAAAATTGTTAAACATTTTAATCAAATCATTTGTGCAGTCATGTTGAATTTTGACAAGCTTTACCGGATTCTGCGCGCTTTCCGAAAGAATCGTATTAAATAACGTAAAAAAGTGTGAGGCTTGCAGCAATTCATTAGGAAACAGCTCGGGCATATCTCGTGAATAAATGTCAAATAATTGACGCAACAACTTTGCTATCTCTTGCAGCGTTTCTGCTGGATATTGCATGTTAATAGGCAGTGTAGGCTTTGCTTGTGCGGCCATTGTTTAGTTCCTCATTCACAATCTGCAGTATCAATGCCAGCAAAATACTCATCTTTCTAAATAAGTATGGTCTATTCTTACTTAATGCGTGATGGTTTTTTTGGAGAACTACTACGATGCAAAACCAAACAGCATTGGTCACTGGCGGCATGGGCGGCATAGGAACCGTCATTGCGCGCTACTTAGCCGATGAAGGCGCTCGGGTTGCTGTTACTTACAACAAAAAGGGTAATCACGAGTTAGCGCGCCAATGGCAGGCTGAGCAGAAAGCTCAAGGTTATAACTTTGCAATTTTTTACGTAGATTTAACCGATTTTGCTGTCGTCAGCAAAATGGTTGAGGAAGTCACTGCATATTTAGGCAGAATTGATATTCTGGTGAATAATGCCGGAATAACCGCAGACACAACGCTTTTAAAAATGGCTCCCGATCAGTGGCATGATGTCATAAATAATAATTTAAACAGTCTTTTTAACGTTACGCACAACGTACTCAAAGAAATGATCAAAAACCAATATGGACGCATAATAAACATATCTTCGATTAATGGTCAAAAAGGTCAATTCGGCCAAACGAATTATTGTGCATCAAAAGCTGGGATCCATGGCTTCACCAAAGCATTAGCATATGAAGTCGCAAAAAAGGGTATCACTGTAAATACAATATCTCCGGGATATGTAAAAACCCCGATGGTGGACAAAGTTGATCCAACAATTCTAGAGGGGATCATTAAACAGATACCCGTCGGCAGGTTAGCCGAACCACAAGAAATTGCACGCGCCGGAACCTTTCTAGTTTCTAGGCAATCAAGTTATATTCCCGGATCAAATTTCTCAATCAACGGTGGCCAATACATGCAGTAGAGGGAAGCCTCCATGCCTAAAAATTCATTACCAAGCGCCAAATTTGATGAGGTGGTGTATCTGCTGCAAGGTGGTGGGGCACTTGGAGCATTTCAGGTTGGCGCATATCAAGCTTTAGATGAAGACGGCTACGCTCCAGATTGGATCGTTGGCATATCTATAGGATCAATAAACGCCGCAATTATTGCAGGCAATCCACATAAAGTACGTATGGAGAAGCTATATCAATTTTGGAATGCAATCACGCATAAAATTGATCCGCGCTGGACACTTTCTGGATCACATGATCATAATTTAATCCAAGCATATAATTTGTGCAGTTCATTGGGCACGTTAAGCTTTGGACAACAAAACTTTTTTAATGTGCGTGGCATTAATCCGTGGCTAATTAAACATGCCACACCAGATCAAATAAGCTTTTATGACACCAGCGTTTTGAAAGAAACGTTAGCTGAAGTCGTGGATTTCACGTATTTGAATAAAGCCCATATACGACTTAGCTTAGGCGCAGTAAATGTACAAAGTGGCAAGCTAACATTCTTTGATAACACCAAACAAAAATTAACCGCTGCGCACATCATGGCAAGTTGCGCGTTACCGCCAGGCTTTCCCGCTGTAAAAATTGGTAAAGAGTACTACTGGGATGGTGGTCTATATTCTAATACGCCATTGATTTGTGTCATAAACGATTTGCCGCATAAAAATCGTTTGTGCTTTTTGGTAGACTTATTTGATTCTACTGGGTTATTACCGAAAACATTGGATGACGTTTTAGAGCGTGCTAAGGATATTAATTACGCAGGTCATTTAGATATAATGTTGGATTACTATGATTTGCACTTGCTATTGCAAACGCAAATTGCTACCTGCATCGATCATTTACCAGATGCCGTGAAAAGTAATAAATACATAAAGCAGCTGGCCAAACTTGGCGACGCACATAATGTGCATATTACAAAAATAGTTTACAAAGCAAACCCACACGATCTGCATTCTAAAGATTATGAATTTTCAAACTTTAGTGCCAAGCGGCGCTTTGTAGACGGTTACATGCATACTAAAAAATTATTGGCGGATCCAGATTGGTGGAAAACCTCGGAACGTAATATTGGCAATTTAGTACATAATTCTACAAAAGATATGAATATTGTGGTTGGATCATGTCAACGCAAAAAAAGTCAAGACTAAAGCTGTATAACCCTATGGTGCAAATCGCGTAATGACAGGGCATGGCCTATGGTGAGTAATGAAACCGTTGGTAATTCGTTGTACAAAGCTGCAAACAAATTCTTTTCTAAATCTTTATCCATTGATGCAGTCGGTTCATCCATGATTAACCAGGTTGGTTTTGCTAACATCACTCGCGCAAAGTTCAACCTTTGCTGTTCACCTAGCGATAAAATAGACAACCAGTCATGTACCTCATCAAGCCGTCCTTTTAATATTTCCAAAGAGCAGGCTGACAATATACGCTGCATTTCTTGATCTGATATTTGTGATTCTAGATTTGGGTACAACAAGCAGTCACGTAACGTGCCTATAGGGAAATACGGTTTTTGTGGAATAATCACTACGTCTTGTGGACGTTGTATAGTGCCATTTGCAAATGGCCATAATCCCGCCACGCACTTAATTAAAGTACTCTTGCCCATGCCACTGCGCCCCATAAGCAATACTCGTTCTTGCGCTTTTACATCAAAATTGAAGTGCGCCAATTCTTGGCTGTCTGGTAAGTGTAAGGTTAAGTTATTAATAACCAGCGATAAGTTATTAGGTGATGCATGCCACTCTAAATCAGAATGCTGTGTATCAAGTGTGTTTTTTAAGGATTCCATTTCAGCACGAAAGTCTACAATACGATTAAAAGTAGCTTTCCATGATGCAAATGTTTGGAAATTCAGCGCAAAAATCATTAATGCACCCTCAACGCTGCCAAAGGCATTAGAAATTTGCATTAACACGCCTAATGTAATCGCACCAGAAAAGTACATCGGAGCGGCAGCCAAGATAGGCAAAACCGTCGTCATATTTAAAAACAAGTTTTGGAAAGTATTAACATAAATATTGCGCTTAATAATCTGCTTGTAATTTTTGATTACATCGACAATGTTACGACCAAGGAATTTACTTTCCGCAGCCGATCCATTCAGGATCGATACTTCGTCACGACGCTCACGGATCCGCATCAAACTAAAGCGAAAATCAGCTTCAACCTTTTCTTGTGCATAATCCAATTTTACTAGTGGCTTACCTGTTTTAAAAATTATTGTGGTAGATATTCCCACATATATCATGGTAAACCATAACATATATCCTGGAATATTTAGCTGCTTGCCTCCAGGCAAAGGCAACAATAGAGCGCTAGATAGTGCCCACAAAATAATGGCGAAAGTTACGCATTTCACCAATTGCGACACAATGCTGAAGCTTAAAGAAAGGCTTGAAGAAGTGAAAGTATTTAGATCTTGGCTGATACGTTGATCTGGGTTTTCAGTCTTAGTCTTGTGCGTAAATAAGCGACTAAATGTACTGTTATGCAACCAATCGCCCATGACTTGTTTAGTCAACCACACTCGCCATTTGAAAGCCAAATAGGTACGCAGAAATGATTCTGCCACAAAAAGTACAATCAACGCCAACACAATGATAAAAAATTGACCAAGCAAAGCGGTAAAATGTGCTTTATCTAACGATTGTAAAGCATTATAAAAGCTTGCACTCCAGGTATTGAGCAAAACTGCACAATAAATACTTGCCATGTTCAAACCGAACACAACTGCGAGCATAGTCCAGGCAAACACTTTTTCTTCGGATTTCCAGTACGGGCTTACAAGATTCCACAACTGTGAAAGCAATGTAGAAAATTTACGCTTGGTGATGGCTTCTTGAAACTTGGGCTCGTTTGCTAGTACAGCATCTGCTGCATCACTCATGTTTTAACCTTAATCAAAAAAAGAATACGTTAGACCAAGGCCAACACCCCAAGTATCTTTGAGCTTAATTTCAGCTGTGCCCGGTTGCTCTGAGTGGATTTGAAATATGCTGTCATTACGGTATTGTACTGATACACGTGCGCCAATGTGATTACGAAACGTATGCCCAGCCGCTAATTTTACCAATACACCTGTTCTATATTTGTGGTAAGTAGCTACGCGCGGTGTCAGAGGTGTGCCATCAACAGCGTATACGCTATCTAGCGCGGTTATTGTTGAAAAAGCAGCAGCTACTAATGCTTGATATTTGATCTTTCCTATTCTAGGAGCACATTGATCTAGCTCAGCAAATACACCTAAATATGGGTGATATCCTTTGATCTGAGAAGTTAAACTAAAGGACGAACCTTGCTCTATAACGTCTCCGCCTGGCGGTACTTGTCCAGCAACTAAAGTTACATTTTTGCTTCTGCGCGGTTGAAATTCATAACCGCCCTCTAGACCAAAATAATCGCTAAATCTAAAACCAGCAAAGAAATTATATTCTTGTGGATTTTTCACAAAAACATCTTTTCCAAAACCATATTTATAATTTTGATTAGTTTGAATTATTTCCGCACCTACATATGGCGCTCGAAAATAAGGTGAGCAACAATGTTTATTATTTGCAACTGCCATTGGAGCAAATGTTGTCAAAAACAGTAGTGTTAAGGCTTTATTCCGTAATTGCATAACGATATCGCTCACGCCTGGTTTTAAAGATAGTACTAGTTTGGACCATGTACCATGGCAAGTCAATCGACCCTGTGTATAGCAACAGCGCTAGATTGTTAGCAGACAAACAAATTGAAGGCCTTTTAGCTATGCTTATATGTAGAAGAACTAAAAGCGGGTGAGCATTATGTCAAGAAGGCCAACAAGAAGCAGAAGCACCGATAAAAGTAAAACGACTCATAAAAGCACTGGTCGCGGCAATAGCGCACAACGTCAATTTATCTTTTCACAACAAGAGTCGACAATAACTCGCCCTCAAAAATCATCAAAGTCAAAAAGTCCGGCGCCAAAAAAGCGCGAGCGCACGGTGGATGCGCAAGGCACACCTGGTTTAAACAACAGGCTAATGATTTTACTATTTGCTCTGGCTTCAGTAATCATGCCGCTTGCATATCGCTTCGGCATGAAGCAAGAAGCTGACGCAATTAAAGATGCGTATACAGAAGCCCAAAAAGAAGCGTTTCGCGCCGAACAGAATGCCTTTACATCAAAGAACAGACCAGATATGTTCGAACCAGAACCACAGCCCACACCGGGTAACAATTTTACCTACAGCAGCGTTCCAACTCCACAAGGCAACGCGTATAACCAAGGCGGATCTCCAACAGCACAAAGCAAAGCATATAGCCAAGATGGATCTCCAACAGGGCAGAGCAACGCTCATGCTTGGTTTGGTACTTCTCCTGCACCCACAACAAAACGTAAAAAAGGTACAACAAATACTCCGGTGACAACAAACAAGCCCGCAACAGACAATACTTCGCCCGGCGTACAAAGTGCTAAAACGGTTAATCAAGAAAACCCAACTCCTCCTAAACCTACACCACAACCAAAGTCATGGCAGCAGCTGAATAAAAGATTGCCACCATAACAATTGAGCTGGCTATGAAAAAAATCCAAACATCCGAAGACATAACCACTGCAAGCGATGACGAATTACAGGATTTTATACTGCACCAATCGCAGACTAAAGAAATAAAACCTGCCGCTAGAAAAGTTAAAACAACATACAAGAACGAAGAACAAAGTGATCCAGTTGCAGTGCTGCACGAATTATTATTGAAAGACAATGAAATGGCAGCTTTGACACGTGATCTTGCAGAACACAGAATAATACCATCATATCTCAAGCCTATCGCACTTTTTTTACAAGATTGTAAATTACAAGAAAAGTGGCGCGAATCTCCTGATTTAGTAGCTGATTTTAGAGCTTACTTGCGCAAAAAATTAGAGAAAGAAGCGTTGGCAATACTAAATAGAGATGCGATTGCAAGCGAAAGGCAACGTTTAAAAACTGAAAATTTAATCTTGTCAGCACTACGCCTGACGGAGGATAATGTAGCTGCTCAAAAGTCTGTTGTTTCTAAAGAGATGTATGTAGGGCAAACAGAAGAGCACTTGGCCAAGGTTGCCGCTGATCTTGGTGCGATCTTGAGCGCAGAAATCCAAGAAGAAGATCCTAGCCCTAAAGCCGCCAGAATAGTTTTTAATCCAAACATGTTTGCTGCGCAACGCAATCAATTAAAAGCTTCAAAAGAACGCAAGCTTGCTTCGCTAGAGTCCACTCTAGCTAAAAAGCAAAGCCCTGCAACCCCTAAAGGCGTTGCTAAAACCAAAGATCAAATTAAAGCCGAGAAACAAAAAATTATAAGCAATGGATATGCTGAAT
>DATIHV010000125.1:0-2026 GCA_035480295.1 Gammaproteobacteria bacterium | reverse complement strand
TAAAAAATTTCAAACTCGCGCCTGTGACACCGAGCGTTTGATTGATCTGTTAAATTCAGCCATCAATAAAGCGCAAGAAATCTTAAGCGCGCGCAATTATACTGATGCAACTCCGGATGAATTAGCGCATATGGCGCACGTATTAGGCATCAACGCCGTAAAATATTCCGATCTAGCCTGCCATCGCACTGGTGATTATGTCTTCAGTTTAGATCGCATGCTGCAATTTGAAGGCAACACCGCAGCGTTTGTATGTTACGCATATGTGCGCGTACAAAGTATTAAGCGTAAAATTGGCGCAAATCTAGAGCAACTATTACATAGTACCAAAATTGACCTGCAGACTGCAGAAGAAGTCGAACTAGCATTACAAACTGTACAATTTGCTGAAATTCTCGATGATTTTGTTAATGAATTGTTACCACACAGATTGACGGAATATCTCTATCGTTTAGCCGAAAAATTCCATACATTTTTTCACAACTGCCGGGTTGAGGGCACGGAGCAGCAAAACAGCCGCATTTTGTTATGCGAAGCGGTAGCGAGGGTGTTGGCGCAAGGATTTGAGCTGTTGGGGTTAAAGCCGCTAGAAAAGATGTAAGTATCCGTTGGCACAAAAACGTAAGGCATGTTCTGCACTCACGTTGTTTTTGTATTTCATTGCCTTCTTCAAGCAAAGATCTAAAATCAATTGCTGCTGGTTGCGTGTTAAGCTATTGCGGGATTATGTGAAGCGATTTTTCATATAAATTGACCAAGTTTCTTAATTTTTCTTGTTTAGCAGAATTTCTACTTGCAGCAGTATAGAGTACACTGTAGCAATCTGTACTATCACATACAATTGAATTGAGCTCAGCAAGCTCAAATCCGTCATAACTTGATAAAGATGTCGAATGAGCAAAAGTTATACTTGGGCTAATTTTTTCGTGTTTGGTATCTATAATTTTTGTATTTTTGTCAGTACTTTTTCTAAACGCAATAAAATCGTCAGATACAGCCTTGGCGGTTTGTTTGCCTTTTGCAGCATATCTTGACGACGATACTCTCTCAACTTCAATAACAGTCGCAACACCAGTTTTAGGATCCATATATTTATACGCCATGCGTGAAGATGTGCTATATGTGGCAGGTTCAAAATGTGTTGGAATTCTCACGCCTATGGTTACTGAATCATCAGCACGGGAGGTGCCTACAGAAAAATGATGGGTGAAATAATTCTCAGCAAATATTGCTGTTGAGGCAAACAAGCTTATTACGACCAGCGGAATGCGTAAATATTTATTTGTTACGTTCATCATACTTTACCTGAGTTACATCACGTTTCTTTTGGCATAGTTATCGTACGAAAACCTAGCAAAGCTGCCTTTAGTAAACGTGGTATAGTTTTTTCCATGTTGTCGTTATTTTTATCCGGTTGTAAGTTACCATACTTTTGTTTGTAAGTAAACATCTTGACGCGTATAAGTAGCTCCGAAACAAAAATTTCATCTTTTTAAGGCTTGCAGCCTTAGTATGTGAATAGTCACACAATAGCGTGGCAGCATTCTCCCAGCGCTCAAATTAAAGCTGCAGTCCTGGTGACAGCTAAATCTGCTGTTGCGCTTTCTGGCTTTCCGATTAAGTATAAAAATCCTAATAAGCCGCTTTTAATATACGTGGCATAGTCGTCTCCATTTTGTAGTTCTTATTGTCAAGTTTGAAAAATAACATTAGTTTGATACAAGGTCAATTTTTTCTATCTAATAATTAAGACAGCCTTAATATGTGCATCATCACGCAGCTATACCAAGAAGACGTAATAATAGCGCGCTGATCATTCTGAATTAACCACCAAAGGCATTGACACGGCACATAATAGATACTATAATATCTATTATACGCATTTTATGGCTATACAAGCTACTATTATGGCTCTATTTTTAAAAACGCCTCATCAAATAGCTATGCATTTAGCCGAACAGGCGCATGCCAAAAGACTTGCTTTGAATTTAAGCCAAAAATCATTGGCGGAACGTTCCGGGGTCAG
>DATIHV010000124.1:0-3486 GCA_035480295.1 Gammaproteobacteria bacterium | reverse complement strand
TTGTTGGGTATAACAGATATTTTAATTATAAGTACTCCACGCGATACACCGATTTTAAAATCAGCAATTGGTGATGGTTCTAAATTAGGTTTAAAAATATCCTACAAGGTGCAAAACAGTCCAGATGGCCTGCCGCAGGCTTTTACGCTTGGCGAAGAATTTATTGGCAATGATCCGGTTTGTTTAATGCTCGGCGACAACATTTTGCACCTTGCCGATCTTTTTAATAATTTTAAAAGTTGCCGCATGCTGACTGATGGCGCATATATTGTTGGAACACCGGTGGTTGATCCAAAAAACTTCGGTGTGATTGAATTAGATGATGACAAAAATATAATTTCTGTAGTGGAAAAACCAAGCAACCCTAAATCGAATTTAGCGGCGATAGGCTTGTACTTTTATGACAACTCAGTAGTTGCGAAGACCAAACAATTAAAGCCGTCTGCACGCGGCGAATTGGAAATTACCGACTTAAACAATTTATATTTGCGTGAAGGAAAATTAAAGTGTCAGCGTTTATCTAGAGGTGCTACGTGGTTAGACGCAGGTATGTTTGACACATTGGCCGACGCAAGTACTTTTATTCGCATAGTAGAAAATCGTTTAGGACTTAAAATTGGTTGCATAGAAGAAGCAGCATACATGATGAATAGAATTAGTCGTGATGCGTTGTTAGAAATAGCAAAGGAGTTTGGTAAGAGTCCATATGGTACATATTTGCAGATGGTAGCTACACTTGAGGCTAAGAAACATGATACATACGAAACCAGAACTGATACCGCTGCCGCACTTTGATGATCAACGTGGTGCATTAGGTGTCATTGAAGCATCGCAAATTACCGGGTTTGATATTCGCCGTGTATATTATTTATATGGCAGCAATTCGCCTGATACGGAGCGTGGCTTTCATGCACATAAGGAGCTAAAACAGCTCATGTTATGTGTAGGTGGTGAATGCACTGTAACTTTAGAAGGCTCTTATGGGCGCTTTACGTATACGTTAAATAACGCGCGCGAGGGTTTGATTATTCCTGCGGGCACGTGGCGCGAAGTGCAGCTTAGTAAAGAATCTTTTCTTATGGTTTTTTCCTCCGCGGAGTACGCGGAAGAGGATTATATCCGTGACTACGCTGAATTTAAGAAATGGTTAAACAACGTGCAAGCCATAAATTCGGTGCCATATCTGACATTAGATAGATGTCATGAACAATTATATTTACCTATAAACAGAGCAATTGCTGATGTAATCGATGGCAACATATTTATTGGTGGTAAACATTTAGAAGCGTTTGAAAAAAGTTTTGCGGAATATTGTGCCGCTAAGCATGCCGTTGGCTGCGGTAATGGCTTAGATGCATTAATATTAATTTTACAAGCATTAGAGATTGGACCTGGTGACGAAGTAATAGTTCCCGTGAATTCATTTATTGCGACGGCATTAGCTGTAGAGAGAGTCGGCGCGCGTTCGGTACTTGTTGATTGTGACAACGTCTTTAGCCTTGATGTAAGGCACCTAGAGCAAGTGGTTACCAGTAAAACCAAAGCAATTATTCCAGTGCATTTGTACGGCATTCCAGCCGACATGGATGCTGTTAACGCGTTTGCACAAAAACATAATTTATACGTTATTGAAGATGCCGCACAGGCGCACGGAGCGTTATACAAAGGCAAGAAAATTGGGACTTTGAGTAACGCGGCAGCATTTAGTTTTTACCCAACCAAAAACCTTGGCGCCATGGGAGATGCTGGCTGTGTGGTAACGAACGATGAAACACTGGCACAGAAAATCCGCTTACTGGGCAATTATGGATCAACAAAGAAATATTATCATGAAACTGTTGGTGTTAATTCGCGTCTTGATCCAATGCAAGCGGCAGTGTTGCAAGTAAAATTAGCGCATTTAGACAATTGGAATAATCAACGTAAAGAATTGGCCAATATATATCTGCAAGGTTTGAAGAATGTTGCTGGATTAAAGATGGTTGATTTGACGGCCTATACGGAACGCGATCCAGTCTGGCACGTGTTTCCTGTGCTGGTGCAAAACGGGCAACGTGCAGAATTGATGGCCTATTTATCCGCACATAATATAGGCACTAATATTCATTACCCAAAGACGATTAATCAACAGACACCATATGCAGGTTACTCAGGCAGCTTTGCAAATGCTGAACGCATAGCCGATGAGATCCTATCGCTGCCTCTTGACGCGTATCATACGCATGCTGAAATTGAATTTGTAATTAGTAAAATAAAAAGCTTTTTTGGATAAATCATGCAAAATGTTTTAGTAACCGGCGGTGCCGGCTTTATTGGTAGTCATCTTGTGGATATGTTATTGGAGCAGGGTAAGCACGTTGTGGTGTTAGACTTGTTAACATATGCCGGTAGCATGGAAAATTTAGCTGAGGCACGCGTGTACAATACGTTTGAGTTTGTGCATGGCGATATCTGTGACGGTGAATTAGTATCCAATATCTTAAGAAACCATAATATTGATACGGTGTTTCATTTGGCTGCGGAAAGTCATGTCGACAATTCCATCGCAGATCCAGGAAAATTTATTCAAACAAATGTGACGGGCACTTACAGCATGTTATATGCTTGCCTGCATTATTGGGAAGATAAGGGTAGGCCACATGATTTTAGATTTATTCATGTCTCTACTGACGAAGTGTTTGGACAATTAGGATTGGATGATCCAGCATTTAATGAACAAACGGCATATGCTCCCAATTCACCATATTCAGCTTCTAAAGCGGCAAGTGATCTACTTGCACGTGCTTGGTACCATACATATAAGTTCCCAGCCATTATTACCAATTGCTCTAACAATTTTGGCACACGGCAACACACGGAAAAACTAATTCCTAAAGTAGTGGCCCTCGCACTATCTGGCAAGCCAATTACCATTTATGGCTCTGGCGAAAACATTCGTGACTGGCTATACGTGAAAGACCATTGCCAGGGTTTAATTTTAGCGGCAACGCATGGGAACATTGGCGAAAGTTATTGTTTTGGCGGAAATAACGAAATAAAAAATATCGACATCGTGCTCACCATTTGTGACATGTTAGATACATTTAAACCTAAAGGCTCGCCGTATAGAGCAAACATTATTCACGTGGCCGATAGAAAAGGTCATGACTTTAGGTATGCGATTGATGCGACAAAAGCGCGTACAGCGTTAAATTGGCAAACTGGAATTAATTTCGCAGAAAATTTATATACTACTATACGGTACTATGGAGTAATGATTACGCCAGTTAAGCCGCAAGAAAATGTACAGTGAGATACGTATGATAAAGCAGAATTTAAAAAGCAATCCTATTATGGGAAAAAATATAAAGTTGCGCTTAGTTGAGCCACATGACGCTGAATTTATTTTATCATTAAGGCTAGACGCCAATAAAAGCTTACATATTTCAAAAACATCGCCAGATATACAGAAGCAAATTGATTTTATTAATTTTTCTAGTGCCTCGC
>DATIHV010000123.1:0-11490 GCA_035480295.1 Gammaproteobacteria bacterium | reverse complement strand
TCCTGATGCTGCCGCTGGTAATGGACCTAATAAAACCTTCGCTGATCCAAACTTCCGCACTGCAGCAAAACTCGCGCAATAATCCCATACCCAGCCGCTAGCTAAGAAAACATGCTTATTATACAATGCGTTATTAAATTTCTTTTTAACCGTGTTGGCTTGCTAAATATTGGAGAATGTTGTGGATATCGGAATGCGCCGAATAAAGACCATCCATTTTATTGGTATCGGTGGTGTAGGGATGAGTGGTATTGCGGAAGTGTTGGCAAATCTTGGATATACCGTTACTGGCTCCGATGTGCAGAAAAGCTCTGCTACCGAACGTTTAACAAATTTAGGCATTGAAATAGCTTATTCGCATATTGCTGAAAACGTCGCTACCTGCGATGCAGTTGTTGTTTCCTCGGCAATTTCTGCACATAACGTAGAATTAGAAACCGCTAGAATGCGCCGTATCCCTATAGTCCCACGTGCCGAAATGTTGGCAGAGTTAATGCGCTTTAAACAAGGCATTGCAGTTGCGGGCACGCATGGTAAAACTACGACTACGAGTTTAATCGCCACTATTTTTGCGCAAGCAAAGTTGGATCCAACTTTTGTAGTGGGTGGCAAAGTTAATAGCTTTGGCTTTAATGCTAAGCTCGGGCAAGGTAAATATTTTATTGCCGAAGCTGATGAAAGCGATGCATCATTTTTGCATTTAAGTCCGATGATCTCTGTAGTAACTAATATCGATCGCGATCATATGGAAACTTATGCGGATGATTTTAATAAATTAACCGATACGTTTTTAGAATTTGTGCATCGCATTCCATTTTACGGTTTGGCGGTACTATGCATTGATGATCCTGCAGTGCGTAATATGTTGCCGCGCATTAGTCGTCCGTATATCACTTATGGCTTTTCACCCGACGCGGATATTCGCGCGTCGAATTGGCAAATCAATGGCCGGCATACAAACTTCACAGTGCAGATCCCGGGCGTTGATGAGCCTATTGATATGCAAGTTAATCTTAGTGGCAAGCACAATGTGTTAAATTCTTTAGCCGCAATTGCTGTCGCGCTTGATGCAAATATTTCGTTGCAATGCATTAAAGATAGCCTGATGCATTTCAAAGGCGTGGGCCGACGCTTTGAAGTCCTCGGTGAATTCGATATCGAAGGCAAGAAAATAATTTTAATGGATGATTATGGACATCATCCTAGTGAAGTACAAGCAGTTATCGACGCGATACGCGGCAGTTGGCCGGGGCAGCGTTTGGTTATGATTTATCAACCGCACCGCTATTCACGCACTAAAGCTTTATTCGAAGACTTTGCTACGACATTATCTGGTGTAGATGTGTTGTTAATGCTGGAAGTATATTCTGCCGGTGAAGAAGCAATTCCGGGTATTGATAGTCGAGCATTATGTGGCAACATTCGCCAGCGCGGCGCTGTTGATCCAATTTTTGTTGAAGACGCAGCAGAATTGCGCACGATTTTGCATGGTGTAATTCAACATGGCGACATAGTTCTAACTCAAGGTGCGGGCAACATTGGTAAAATTGCTAAACAATTAGCTGAGGAAATTGTTGAGTGCGTAGTATGAAATCTTTACGTGCTCTATTTGCACTTTCATTATTATTGAACACCGCCATATGTTGGGCCACAGTTAAGGCTGCTCCTGCTCTGAATCAAAAAATTACTCATATGATCAAAGCCAACTTGCCTGATGCCACAGTCGGTGTTACGGTGCAAGATGCACAGACCGGCGAAATTATTTATGATTATCACGGCAGCCATCATTTTTTACCCGCTAGTACCACTAAACTTTTTACTGCCGCAGCGGCGCTAAAATCCTTAGGCCCAGATTATCGTTTTGAAACGGGGCTCTATTACAATCCACAAGCAATACATCAAACAGCCTATCAAGGCGATGTGGCTTTAAAGTTTAGCGGTGATCCAAGTTTTCAATTAGCTTCGTTATACAGTTTATTGCAAAGATTATCTGATGCGCATGTAAAAAAAATTACTGGCAATTTTATAATTGACGACAGTATTTTTACGGGGCCATTGTGGGCCTTAGGGTGGACTTGGGATTCTACACCGTGGCATCATGCGGCACCTGTAGCAGCGATTATTATTGATCGCAATCAGTTTGGTGTAACGTTAATTCCAACCCCCAAAGTTGGTGGTAAAGTTGGTGCGAAATTAGATCAAGGTTATCCCGGCTCTAAGTTTAGAACTATGGTAGCTGACGTGCGTGCCGTCACGTACGAAGATAGCGAAACTATGTGTCAAATCACTGCTGTAGTTGACGAAAAAAACAATCTAGAATTAGGCGGTTGTTGGCCAATTGGTACCGAGCCGGTACATTTACGCTTAGCAATTAAAAACCCACGTTTGCAAGCAGTACAATTAATTAATGAAGCTCTGCAAAAGCTGGATATTCAATTAAGCGGTAAAATTACCTTTGCTGCCGTGCCTACCAACATGGTTAAACTGGCACATCATTCTTCAGAGCCACTCAGTGTTTTACTTAAACCAATCTTGGCTGAATCAAACAACCTGTACGCAGAAAGCCTTACTAAAACCTTAGGCGCGCATTTGTACGGAGTAGGATCTTTCAAAACTGGATCTGCGGCAGTGCAAAAAGTTTTAACCGATGTTACCGGTATAGATTTTAGTGATGCTAGATTATTAGATGGCTCAGGCGAATCACGTTACAATTTGCTTACGCCGCGCCATTTAGCACGTTTATTATTTGTCATGCGTGGCGAAAAAAATGTTGCCGGGCATTTCAGAAATGCCTTAGCAATTTCAGGCATGAATGGATCTTTGCAAAATCGTTTTACCAAAATGCACCAAGTACAAGCTAAAACTGGATCGCTAAGCGGCGTATCAACTTTAGCTGGGTATTTTACTACCAGTAAAAAGCGCGAATTAATCGTCGCAATCATGATCAATCAAGCAATCGAAAGCAATGTGTTGTTAAAACATTTTGAAGACGAGCTGTGCTACTACTTGATGGAGCAGTTGTAAGCACATGCAAAATGCCAAGTTATTCTTTAACGAAGTTTTAGCACCACATACTTCATGGCGCATAGGCGGGCCGGCGAATCAATATTTTTGTCCGCAAACCAATGCTGATGTGAGTGCCTTACTACGCACGTTGCCAGCTGATGAGCAATTATTTTGGTTGGGCCTAGGCAGTAACGTCCTGATCCGAGACGGTGGTTTTCCCGGCACTGTGATCCACACACTGAAGATGCAGGCCAAGATTCAAATCCTTAGCCAAGATACCGACGGTCTTATGATCAACGTTGATGCTGGTGTACCTTGCGCCAAAATTGCCAAGTTTGCGGCAAAACATTTTGTAGTAGGTGCCGAGTTTTTTGCCGGAATTCCTGGTACGATGGGGGGGGCATTGGCTATGAACGCGGGCGCCTTTGGCAGCGAAACATGGCAGCATGTAATTGCTGTAGATGTTATTAATCGCCAAGGTGAAATTATACGACGCACTGCTAGTGATTACGTCGTTGGCTACCGTACTGTGGTTGGTCCTAGCGATGAATGGTTCTTAGGCGCGCAGCTAAAGTTCGTGTCTGGAGATCAACAGCAGGCAAATTTGCGTATTAAGGAATTATTAAAGCGCAGAAATGATACGCAACCAATTGGTTTGCCAAGTTGTGGATCCGTTTTTCGCAATCCAGAGGGAAAATATGCTGCAGAATTGATTGAAGCTTCTAAACTTAAAGGTATAAGGGTTGGAGATGCAGAGGTTTCAGCTAAGCATGCTAACTTCATTATAAATACAGGAGCTGCGACGGCACGTGATGTTGAAACGTTAATTCAACAAGTGCAAGCTAAGGTGTGGCAAGATCATGCCGTTGAGTTGTGTCCTGAAGTACGATTTATAGGTATACAATAAGAAGGAAATGTAACATATGTTCGGAAAAGTAGCTGTATTGTATGGAGGTAATTCCGCGGAACGCGAAATATCCTTAATTAGTGGCAATGCGGTGTTTGATGCTTTGCAACGTAAGGGTGTCGATGCGGAAAAGATCGATACACAACAAGATTTTATTGGCAAGCTTATGGACGGCAACTTTTCACGTGCTTTCATAGCTTTGCATGGCCGTGGCGGCGAAGACGGTACGATTCAGGGTTTACTTGATCATTTACACATTCCATATACCGGCAGTGGCGTTTTAGCTTCTGCATTATGCATGGACAAAGTGCGCACTAAACGTATTTGGCAAGCATTAGGTTTAGCCACACCACCATTCGCCGTGTGGAATCCAGATACAGATGTTGAAGACTATGTCAAAATCTTTGGTTTACCGTTAGCCGTAAAACCAGTGCATGATGGTTCTAGCATTGGTGTATCACGCGTAAATTCTGCGGCGGATTTTCCAGCGGCATGCAACCTGGCCAAGCAATATGGTACAGTTATGATCGAGCCATGGATTATTGGCGATGAATATACTGTGTGCATTTTAGGTGAAGAAGTATTGCCATCAATACAAATTACTTCGCGTGAAACATTTTACACTTACAATGCCAAGTATTTTTCAGAAGAAACCCAACATCAATGTCCGGGCCTAGATTCAGCAGCTGATGAAGATAATTTGCGTCGTTTAGCGATGGAAGCATTTAATGCGGTTGGCGCAACTGGTTGGGGCAGAGTAGATTTTATACGTGATTTGAATGGCGATTTTTGGTTATTGGAAGTTAATACCGCACCTGGTATGACACCGCATAGCAATATGCCTTTAGCTGCTAAAGTCGCGGGTTATTCATTCGATGATTTAGTGACGGAGGTTTTGTCGCTGACCCTAGGGATCGGCCACACCATTAATGTATAGAAGCGCAAGGATGGCGTAAAACTATTGCGAAAGTTTATTTGGGTACTTAGCGGCGTTGTTGTGATAATCGGCTTAAGTTTAGTCTGGAGCTGGTGGAAGCAAGCGTGGTATCGACCGATTGAGGTTGTGTCACTTGCTGATAAATTACAATATGCCGAGCCAGTGCTTGTTAAGAATGCTGTAGCCGATGAAGTTAAACTGGGTTTTTTTGGCATGCACATTGGCGTAATGCGCGATCGCTTGCTAGAAGTGCCGTGGATCGTAGGCGCACAAGTGCAACGCAAATGGCCGAAGACGGTGTTGCTTAAAGTACAAGAGCGGCAGCCATTAGCGATATGGGAAGGCGCAGCCACTAAAGGCGTGATAGATACTACAGGGAAGCTGTTTTATCCACCGCAGGCAGATTTTGCAAAGCTAAGTGCAAAGCAATTGCCAGAGTTTGTAGGACAGGAAACGCGTTTAAGCGCAATGGTAGAGATGTATTTGCAGATTTTAGCCAAAATTAAACCCTTAGGGTTAGCGGTTAAAAAACTGCAAATTATGCCAGATAACGGATGGCAAGCTATGCTAGATAATGAAATGCTACTGGTGTTAGGGCAACAGGAAGTGGAAGAAAGGCTGAGTAGATTTGTTTTAGCATATAAAGATCAAAAAGTTGGATTACGTGATGGCAGAGTGCACGTAGTAGATCTGCGTTATACCAATGGGTTTGCCACCAATGGTTAACGTTGCGTAGCAATGGAGGGTGCTTTGAGCGAATTACAAAATGATTTAATCGTTGCTTTAGATATAGGCACATCTAAAGTATTAGCCATTGTAGCCGAAATTCTGCCTGACGGTCAGTTAGAAATAACTGGGGTCGGTATGCATCCTTCACGCGGCATGCGTAAAGGGATCGTGGTTAACATTGATGCTACAGTGCAATCCGTGCAACGCGCAATCGAAGAAGCCGAGCTCATGTCCGGTTGTCAAATCCACACAGCTTTTACTGGTATATCTGGCAGCCACATTCACAGTTTTAATTCACATGGCTTTGTAGCGGTGAAAAGCGGCGAAGTTACTAAAGAAGATATGGCACGCGTAATTGAAGCAGCACGCGCGGTATCTATTCCTGCAGAGCAAAAAATCCTCCACGTATTACCGCAAGAATATACGGTTGATCACCAAAATGGCATTATCGATCCAGTCGGCATGTCCGGGATCCGTTTAGAAGGCAAAATTCATATCGTGACTGCTGCAGTAAGTGCGGCACAAAATATTGTAAATTGCGTACGTCGTTGCGGGCAGGAAGTTGATGACATTGTTTTAGAGCAATTAGCTTGCAGCCAAGCAGTGTTAACTGAGGATGAAAAACAATTAGGCGTATGTTTAATTGATATAGGTGCTGGCACAACTGGCATTGCTGTTTATGCTGATGGCGCGATTCGCCACACTTCAGTATTAGCTGTGGCTGGAGATCAAGTAACTAATGATCTCGCAGTAGCATTTCGTACTCCGCATAATCATGCTGAGCATATTAAAGTTAAACATGGCTGCGCATATAAGAAAATTGCTGATAAAAGCAGAAATATTAAAATGCCGAACGTGGGTCAAAACCCTGAAGATGATTTATCACAAGCAGACTTGGCGGACATTATTGAGCCGCGTTATGAAGAATTGTTTGCTTTAATATTAGATGATTTGCAACGCGCTGGTTGGCATGGCTTATTAAGCGCGGGCGTTGTACTTACCGGTGGCAGTGCAAAAATGTATGGCGCATTAGAATTAGCTGCGGAGATTTTTCAGTCGCATGTACGTTTAGGTGTACCACGATTTACTTCAAATATGCCGAGCATTATTAGCAATCCGATTTATTCTACAGGGGTAGGCTTAATATTATATGGCCATCAAATGCATGGGTTGCACGAGCACAAAATTAAAAATAGAACAAACATTGATTTAAGTGGCGTATTTGGGCGAGTTAAGAGTTGGTTTCAAGGGAATTTTTAAAGAATTTAGCAGGGGAGAATGAAATGTTTGAGTTAATTGATAGTTTTCCAGAAAACGCGGTAATCAAAGTAATTGGCGTCGGCGGCGGCGGTGGCAATGCAGTTGAATACATGTCACAAGCAAACGTTGAAGGTGTAGAATTTATTGCTGCAAATACCGATGCGCAAGCATTAAAACATTCTTCTGTTAAATCAATTTTACAATTAGGTACTGGCATTACTAAAGGTTTAGGTGCTGGTGCTAATCCGGAAGTCGGCCGCCAAAGTGCATTAGAAGATCGCGAGCGCATTCACGATGCATTAGAAGGTGCCGATTTAGTATTTATCACCGCTGGTATGGGTGGTGGTACTGGTACTGGTGGCGCGCCGATTATTGCTGAAATCGCTAAAGAAATGGGCATTTTGACTGTAGCAGTAGTAACAAAACCATTCCCATTCGAAGGTCGCAAACGCATGGCAGTAGCGGAAAAAGGGATTGAAAACTTGAGCCAAGCGGTAGATTCTTTAATCACAATTCCGAATGAAAAGCTGTTAACGGTATTGGGCAAGGACATGTCATTGTTAGATGCGTTTAAAGCAGCAAATAATGTGTTGCTAGGCGCTGTACAAGGCATTGCCGAGTTAATTACTCGCCCTGGCTTGATTAACGTCGACTTTGCTGACGTACGCACTGTAATGTCGCAAATGGGTATTTCTATGATGGGTACTGGTAGAGCACGTGGTGAAAATCGTGCTAAAGCTGCAGCGCAAGCGGCAGTATGTAGCCCATTATTAGAAGACATAAATTTATCTGGTGCTAAAGGCGTGCTCGTTAACATTACTGCGGGCATGAACTTAACCATTTCTGAATTTGAAGAAGTTGGTGAAGCGATTAAGGAATTTACTTCTGAAGATGCAACGGTAATTGTGGGAACGGTAATTGATCCAGATATGACGGATGAGTTACGCGTAACGTTGGTGGCTACTGGTCTTGGCAAAGCAACTCTGCCTGCGACCGGCACAGGCCGCAGACTGGGCGAAACCATTGCCCAACGCGGTGAAAAGCGTAGCGATGTGCGTGAGCCAGTGAGCGCTAAATTTGAGAAAACTGTGTTAGTTCGCAACCAAGGAATGACGAATAAACTTGAAAATTCTGACGCAACTGAGCAGAATATGGACTATTTGGATATCCCGGCCTTTTTACGCCGGCAATCGGATTAGTAAATTTAATGAGTGATAAACAATATATAAAGCAGCGCACCCTACGGCATAACATTCGTGCTATGGGTGTCGGTCTGCACACCGGGGAAAAAGTATTTTTAACTCTAAAACCTGCGGCCGTCGATACCGGGATTTTATTCAGACGAGTAGATCTTGATCCGGTAGTCGAGTTGTTAGCCCGTACTGAAAATGTGGGAGATACTAGGTTATCTACCTCATTAGGTACTGGTAAGGCACAAGTTTCTACGGTAGAGCATTTACTTTCCGCCATGGCGGGTTTAGGCATAGATAACGCAATTGTGGAGGTTACTGCGCCAGAAGTACCTATTATGGATGGCAGTGCAAGCCCGTTTGTATTCTTATTACAATCTGCCGGTATTAAAGAACAAGATGCGCCTAAAAAGTTTATTCGTATCAAGAAGTACGTACGGGTTGAAGATGGCGATAAATGGGCGGTGTTAGAGCCATTCGAAGGTTTTAAAGTATCGTTAGAGTTAGACTTTCAACATCCAGTGCTCAAAAATTCCAGCCAATCCGCGACTTTGGACTTTTCTAGTACTTCCTATGTAAAAGAAGTATCGCGTGCCCGCACTTTTGGATTTATGTCCGATTATGAGTGGCTTAGAGCGAATAACTTAGCTCTAGGCGGTAGTTTGGACAACGCAGTGGTCTTAGACGATTACCGTGTGATTAATGAGGATGGGCTACGGTATAAAGACGAATTTGTTAAACATAAAATTTTAGATGCGGTTGGAGACTTGTCCTTATTAGGCCGAAGCTTAATTGGGGCATTTTCTGGCTTTAAGTCTGGTCATGCTTTAAATAATGCCTTGTTGCGAGCCTTGTTGGCGGACGCTAAAGCTTGGGAAGAAGTTACGTTTACCCAGGATGAGGCGCCAATAGCCTATCAACACCCTTTGATGGTTAGTTCTCATGCTTAGCATAACGCGTGGCCCGGCTTGCCAAACGTTTTAAAGCTTGGGACAGTTTGCCGCATGTTACCCCATTTGCCGTTTCTTGGATTAATTTGGCATTATATTGCGATAGAGAATGCGGCTTTTGTAAGTTAGTTGTGGTATTATTTTCGTAATTAGGCAGGTAGTCCACCCGCACCTCAATCGATTTGAGGCCGCTCCAACAGGGTTGGGTGCGTAGGGCGCTGAGTAGATCGAGGGCTATAAAGCGCAGCTTGTGGTTCCAAGCCGGGCTAGTCGTTGATAGAATAAGAGCCCCGTCGCGCAGGTTTGCCACACGGCATTGACTAGCGAGATCTGGCTCTAGATGTGCTGCCACGAAGTGGCTAATTTGCTCCAGTTGCTCTAGCTTAGTAACAAATTTGTTTAAGTCTGGAACATTGTGTAGCAAATTGGAAAAAGTTTTATATTGCATGTGAACAGGATAGCATAAAATTGATTATTGATAGTCTGGTGCGAAAAGTATTTGGTAGCCGTAACGATCGTTTGCTCAAGCAATACGGCAAAAGTGTAGCGGAAATTAATGCGCTAGAAGCGAAGTACGCTGCGTTGAATGAAGCAGATTTGCAAAAAGCATTTGCAGATCTAAAGGTACGCCATCAGCAAGGAACATCACTCGATGCTTTATTGCCTGAAGCATTTGCAATCGTGCGCGAAGTATCTAAACGTACCCTAGGCTTACGCCATTTTGATGTGCAATTAATTGGTGGTATCACTTTATTTAACGGGCAAATTGCGGAGATGGGTACCGGTGAAGGTAAAACTTTAGCGGCAACTTTGCCTTCGTGTTTAAATGCATTAACCGGTAATGGTGTGCATATCGTTACGGTAAATGATTACTTAGCTAGACGCGATGCGCATTGGATGATGCCGATTTACAACGCTTTAAACTTAAAAGTTGGTGTTGTAGTGCATGGCATGTCACTTGAAGAAAAGCAAGCTGCTTATGCTGCGGATATTATCTACGGCACGAATAATGAATTTGGTTTTGATTATTTGCGCGACAACATGGCATTTTCTTCGCAAGAGCGTATGCAAGGTAAATTAGCTTACGCGATCGTTGACGAAGTAGATTCAATCTTGGTGGATGAAGCGCGCACGCCGTTAATTATTTCTGGTGCGGCGGAAGATAGTTCAGAATTATACAAGACAATTAATAAACTTGTGCCTAAATTAACCGTGCAAACTGAAAAAGATGGCCCGGGTGATTATTCAATTGATGAAAAAAGCAAGCAAGCATATTTAACTGAAGCTGGGCATCAAAAAGTAGAGGAACTGTTATCCGAGGTTGGATTGTTACAAGCAGGTACTAGCTTGTATGACGCACAAAATATTAATCTTATGCATCATATGTATGCCGCCTTGCGTGCGCATGCATTATTCAAACGCGATATAGAATATATTGTTAAAAACAATGAAGTAATAATTGTAGACGAACACACTGGTCGTACCATGCCTGGTCGCCGTTGGTCGGATGGTTTACATCAAGCGGTGGAAGCTAAAGAAGGCGTTGCGATTCAAAATGAAAACCAAACTTTAGCATCGATTACTTTCCAAAATTATTTCCGTTTGTACGATAAATTAGCAGGGATGACCGGTACCGCCGATACCGAAGCGTATGAGTTTCAACAAATTTATGGTTTAGAAGTTGTAGTGATACCAACCAATAAACCACGCGCGCGTACAGATAATGCAGATTTAATTTATCTCACCCAAGAAGAAAAGTTTGACGCCATTATCGAAGATATTGAGGATTGTGTAAAACGACAACAACCGGTGCTGGTTGGTACGATTTCCATCGAGACTTCGGAATTTTTAAGTGGCCTGTTAAAAAAGCACAACATTAAACATCAAGTGTTGAATGCAAAGTTCCACGAGCAAGAAGCAGAAATCATTGCCGAGGCTGGTCGTCCAGGCAAGGTTACGATTGCGACTAACATGGCGGGACGTGGTACCGATATAGTACTAGGTGGAAATCTAGAAGCGGAAATTGCTAAACAAAAAGCTGCTGCAGCAGAAGGCGAAGAAATTGATGTAGTTGCGCTGAAGCAAGAATGGCAACAACGCCATGATGCAGTAATAGCAGCCGGTGGTTTACACATCATTGGTACCGAGCGACATGAATCTAGACGTATTGATAATCAATTACGTGGGCGATCTGGCCGTCAAGGTGATCCTGGCAGCACGCGCTTTTATTTATCCATCCGCGATAATTTAATGCGCATTTTTATTTCCGATAACTTGTCATCGTTTTTAAATAAATTAGGCATGACTAAAGGCGAGGCCATCACTGCATCTATAGTAACGCGCGCCGTAGAAAACGCACAGCGCAAAGTTGAAGGTTATAACTTTGATATACGTAAGCAATTATTAGAGTATGACGATGTGGCAAATGATCAACGTCAAGTAATTTACAAGCAACGTAATGAATTGATGGACACTGATAATATTAGCGCGTCGATCAAAGAAATTGAAGAA
>DATIHV010000122.1:0-2395 GCA_035480295.1 Gammaproteobacteria bacterium | reverse complement strand
TTGGCTTACAAGTGGCAAAATTAGCCGGAATTCCAGCGCATGTAATAGCTGCTGCTAAAGCAAAGCTACATGAGCTTGAGGAACAAATTGCTGTTTAGTTATTAACACATTTAAAAAACGATCCAACTAATCGATCCGTCGTAAGCAGCTTATCCACTTCGTTTCGATCCTTCTTCGCAGCAAATGCAACTCTAGCATTAACTTCAGTTGGTGAAGCACTCATTATTTGGCAACCACGCATCGGATTTTCTTTTACGATCTCTTGTATTGTGCGAAACATCTCATATTGTTGCATTTTGGGATTACACGTCTGAAAACACCATGTTAGACTGTTGCCTGCTGGTTGCGTTGTATTTGGATGCATTGGCGTAAAGGTAAAGACGTTGCAAATACGGTTTATCGGCAAATCTTGTATAGACGAGGGATTTACACGTGCAGGAAAATATAGGTTACATTGCACGTTATCATTAAGTTCTACAGATCTGAGCTTGAAATCGATGATTTCCAAGGATTCATGTTTTTCATCGGACTTTCCGGACAGAAATGCCCGTATAATGGCCCCATAAAATAAAAGAGCCAACACCGTAAGTACCTTATCACTAATTTTTGCCATTTTTCTTCGCATCGTCGTAGGCTCTACGTTAGTTTGATTTGCAAGCATTTATTTGCTCCATTGAAATTAGTTATGGGGATTGTAAAGTACTACTAGCTTAAATTGCAATCATCCGCCCACACTTAAAACTGAGCCACAAAGTCAAACTTCAGCTGTGGTGCTAAACATCCCCTTGTACTATAATGTCCCCTATGAAATTAATAATCGCTACCGGAAATGCAGGCAAATTGCGCGAAATTCGCGCCATAATAAGTTCGTTCCCAGAATTAGATCTAGATGTGCATTCAATTACTGAAATGAATATTCCAGAACCTGACGAGCCACATCATACTTATCTGGAAAATGCACAACATAAAGCCAAATATTACGCGCAACACACAAAGGTCGCTACTTTATCTGAAGATGCTGGCTTGCGTATTGAAGCGCTAAATGGTTTTCCAGGCGTAAGAACTAAAGAGTTTGTAGAAGAATGTGGTGGGATCCAAAATGCTTTTGCAAAACTACAAGCAATGCTTAAAGATACAGACAACATGAGCGCCAGCTTTATTTGTTCTGCAGCCATATATATACCACTAGAAGACATATGGATCTCAGCAGAAGGCATAGATAATGGTCGAATTTCATTTCCAGCGCGTGGCAGCGATTGCTTTGGTTTTGATCCAATTTATATTCCAAACGGTTACGACAAAACAAACGCTGAACTTGGAGTAGCTGTGAAAAATCAGATTGGCCACCGTGCTAAAGCCATACGCGGCGTTTTGCAAGGCTTAAAACAACATTTGTCACAACAAGGTGTAAAATGATCACTATTGAACAAGCTATTGACATTAACGAAGCTGATGTAAAAATTATTAACAAGGGCTTAGATGCTAATGCGATGCAACTACGCGGACAAAAGCCCGTAGAGTTTTTTGCATTTTTTATGCGCGATGAAAAAAACCAAATCGTTGGCGGTTGCAGCGGTTTTATGTACTACGGTTGTTTATACCTAGACCAACTTTGGATAGATGCGCAATATCGCGGCCAAGATTACGGTAGCAAATTAGTACGTGCAGCGGAGCAAATGGCACATTCCAAAGGCTGCACGTTTTCAACTACTGAAACTATGGATTGGGAAGGATTAGATTTTTATAAAAAACTTGGTTATTACCTAGAAAGCGAACAACATGGTTACACAAATGACGCAGTTATGTATAGATTGCGCAAGGACTGGTAGCCGTTCGAATCTGCCCTATATATTTTTCTTTGTGTTGTTAATTATAGGATTTTGTACTGGCGTACCTGGTGTAGCAGGCGGCTGCGGCGGTGTTGTAGCAGTGGGCGTTGTTGGTGCGGCCGGTGTAACCGGTACAGCCGGCGTAACTGGTGCACTGCTCGGTGCGGTAGAGGGCGCTACTTTGCCTGGAACAGTAGGTTTTGTAGCTGGAGTCTTTGGTGATACCGGTGCAACTCCAGTACCCGATCCTCCGCTACTAGCATCAGGCGGCACAGTTGTTCCTGCTGCTGCAATAGGTGTCTTCACTACTTCAAGCATAGGCTGCAATTTATTTATCTCTGCTTGCGTTTTCAATGTGCCATTAACAGTTAATTGATTGTCTGCGTAATTTATCTTGCAGATATAATCTTCTCCTTTGACTGCCAGCAAATTTTCTTTGACCAATTCGTCGGTAAAAGCCGTTACCCATTTGCTAATTGTGACTTGTTTTTGTTGCGGCGTCATCGTGTACGGATTTTTAATATTTGACGTCTTGTTGGACATAAAATATTGAACTTCTCTGTTTC
>DATIHV010000121.1:0-7381 GCA_035480295.1 Gammaproteobacteria bacterium | reverse complement strand
TACCAAAAACAGATCGTTTGAGCTTAAATTTAGAGCAAATTGAAAGCAAACTATCGCAACTGTTTGGTGGAAGAATCGCGGAAGAACTAATCTTCGGTAAAGATAAAGTTACCACGGGTGCTGGTGATGATATAAAGAAAGCCACTAAGTTATGTCGTGATATGGTTACTAAATGGGGCTTGTCCGAACGTCTAGGACCATTGGTTTATGGCGATGAGGATGGCGAAGTATTCTTGGGGCATAGCGTTACTAAAACCAAGGAAATTTCTGAACAAACAGCCGAGGCAATTGATGAAGAAGTCCGTCGTATAGTGGATAAGACTTATAAGACTGCCAAGGATATATTGGAAAAGAACATCGACAAGTTGCACGCCATGGCTGCAGCGTTGATTAAGTATGAAACGTTAGATGCTGAGCAAATCAGAGATGTTATGGAAGGCAGAGAGCCACGCGAACCTAAAGAATGGGTAAGCTCCGACAAGGGTGGCCCTAAAGGCAAGTCAGATTCCAAGCCGTCTTCCGATCCTAGCGAAGTTTCTGTAAAAGCTTCTGATGCACTAGGTGACCAGTCGCTTGGTAATGCTGTAGAATAGACGCCAATCTAAGGGCGGCGTGTACAATGACTTCATTAACTTTACCCCCAGCACCGCTAGTGATGGGGGTTTTGAATTTAAATGCAGGTAGTTTGCAAACTAATTCCACTCATTCAATTGCAGATGCAGCGCTTAATGCTTGCGAACAAATGCTGGCAGATGGGGCGGCATTAATTGATGTTAGTTGCGAATACGCACGTAACGAATCCAAACTATCGGTGCAAGATGAAATAAATATACTTGTACCTATAGTTGAACTTGTTTCTGCGCGGATTAGTATTCCAATTTCCGTAGACACATCAAATCCAGATGTGATGCAGGCAGCGGTAAGTGCTGGTGCCAAAATGATCAACGATACGCGTGCGCTTACTAAATTAAGTGCCATGTCTACAATGGCAGCACTGAAGACACACGTATGTTTAATGCACATGCAAAATGATCCAGTAAATGTGCAGTTGCGCGATGCGGATAAAGATATTGTGTCTATAGTCTATAAATACTTAGAAGAGAGGATTGCTGCATGTGTTGCGGCTGGAATAGATGCGAAAAAGATTATTATTGATCCGGGCTTTGGTTTTGGCAAAACATTACCGCAAAATTTAACGTTGTTACGCTCTTTACATATGTTTAAAAATTTGAATTGCCCAGTGCTAGTGGATATTTCGCATAAAAGCATGTTGGGGCAAATATTAAACGTGGACGTTGCAGATAGATCCTACGGTAGTGTAGCGGCCGAAGTTGTGGCTATAAGTCGAGGGGCAGATATTATACGGTCCCATGATGTGCGTGCGACAGTAGACGCAATCAAAGTATTGAAAGCGATCGCGGACATTTAGGAATTTTATGAACAAAAAATATTTTGGCACTGATGGTATTCGTGGGCGAGTTGGCGAAGGCCCAATTTCGCCAGATTGGTTTTTAAAACTTGGTTGGGCCGTAGGTAAGGTACTCTCTGAGGTCGCACCACCAGGTTCGCGCACTAAAGTTCTAATTGGCAAAGACACTAGAATTTCTGGATACATGTTCGAATCTGCATTAGAAGCAGGTTTAGTTGCCGCTGGCACTGACGTACACTTACTTGGTCCAATGCCAACGCCCGGTATTGCGTACTTAACTCGAACATTGCAAGCTGGCGCCGGTATTGTGATTAGCGCCTCGCATAACCAACACATTGACAATGGCATTAAATTTTTTTCGCCAGATGGCATGAAATTGCCCGATACACTTGAACAACGTATCGAGGAATATGTTGATCGTCAAAGCATGACTACAGTGGAATCAAAAATGCTTGGTCGTGCAGTACGTATTCATGATGCGCAAGGTCGTTATATTGAATTTTGTAAAAGTACTTTCCCGCATGATTTAAATTTAAAAGGTTTAAAAATTGTTGTAGATTGTGCTAATGGCGCCGCATATAACATTGCACCAAATGTGTTCGAAGAGCTTGGTGCAGAAGTAATCGCAATAGGCGTAGATCCAGATGGTCTAAATATTAATCTAGCTTGTGGTGCAACCAATACACAGGCCTTAGTTGCCAAAGTTAAAGAAGCGCAAGCCGATATTGGTATTGCTTTAGATGGCGATGGTGATCGTGTGATTTGTATTGATCACACAGGGTCTGTTGTAGATGGTGATGAATTGTTATGTATAATCGCCCGTTGGTACGTGCACAGTAACAAACATTTTGGTGGTGTGGCTGGCACCTTAATGAGTAACTATGGTTTAGAATTAGCATTTGAAAAAATGGGCATTCCATTTTGTCGTACTAAAGTTGGGGATCGCTTTGTGCTCGAAGCGCTGCGGCAACGCAATTGGTTGTTAGGTGGTGAATCATCTGGGCATATTCTATGTTTAGATGCACATTCTACTGGCGATGGTATTATTGCTGCGTTACGTGTTTTAGCATTTATGATTACGTACGGTGAAACATTGTACGATCTGAAGCAACATATGCAAAAACTGCCGCAATTGTTGATTAACGTACCGGTGCGACAAACGGTTGATTTAGAACATGGCCAAATCAAGCAAGCGCTAGTAGATGCTGAAAAGAGATTAGCCAATACAGGTAGGGTGTTGTTGCGTGCCTCCGGTACGGAGCCTTTAGTGCGTGTCATGGCCGAAGGTATGGATGCAGAGCTAGTAAAGAGCGTTGCACAGGATTTAGCTGAAACAGTGAGTAGTGTGGCATGCGCAAAAAGTTAATCGTTGGCAATTGGAAAATGAACGGCAATAAGAAGCAGGCCGTTGAATTGGTGCAGCAGCTATTAGCTAATCTGACTGATTTACAGCAGCAAATAGAATGTGTAGTGTGCCCGCCTAGCGTTTATCTAGATTGTACCCATCAAGTTATTCAGTCGTCAAACACTAAAATTCCCTTACAACTAGGGGCACAAAACGTTGCTACCAACCCAGTTACCGCTTTTACCGGCGAAATTTCCCCTGCGATGCTGCATGAATTTGGCTGTACTTATGTTATAATCGGCCATTCCGAGCGGCGTAAGTTACTACATGAATCCAACGAGCTAATAGCCCGCCGGGTTGATGTGGCGTTAGATAATAGCTTGCGGCCAATATTGTGTTTGGGTGAGACCCAGGAGCAGCAAGAAGCAGGGCGTGGCTTTGCGACGGTTGCAGATCAATTGCAGGCAGTTTTAGATGACGTGTGTATCTCTGAATTTAAAAATGCTGTAATTGCCTATGAGCCTGTATGGGCGATAGGCACTGGATTAACCGCAACACCGGAACAAGCGCAAAGTATGCATGTACATATTAGGAAATTAATCGCCGAATATGATGCAGATATTGCCGATAATATAAGAATTATTTATGGCGGTAGCGTAACTAGTGCGAATGCCGTGCAGTTATTGCAACAGCCGGATATTGATGGTTGCTTGGTCGGAGGTGCTTCATTGAAGGCACAAGAGTTTAGCGAAATTTGTCACACAGCTATAGGTGTTATTAGATAATGTTACAGACGACAATTTTATTTATACATTTAATACTAGCTTTTATTTTAATTGCTTTAGTATTGGTTCAACATGGTAAAGGCGCTGATGCCGGTGCTGCCTTTGGCAGTGGTGCATCTGGCACGGTGTTTGGTAGCGCGGGTAGTGCTACGTTTTTAACAAAATTAACTACCGGGATTGCAGCACTATTTGCTATAACCAGCATTAGTTTAACCGTGTTAGCAACTAAAGGTGGCAGACCAGAAACATTAACCGATAAGTTGCTGCAACAGGAAACTATTTCTGTACCAGCAATTCCTGCTGAGCCAGTTACAACTCCGAAACAACCTGCTGAAGTGCCAGAAGCTCCTACGGCGCATCCTTAATAGCAACAGTGCGGTTTACAGATTATCACGTTCTTTTAGCCTTCGGCGGGGTGTAATTCAATTTGCGTTTCAGATAGCTCAGTGCCAACACGGTAACAATTAGAAATGCCCCAAAGCCGGTTTTCTGCAATACGTCATATGATGCAATACTATTGGATTTTTCGCTGACATCGGATACACCCCAATCGCTGAAAAGCGATTGTCGCTCTAGCACAAATGATGGCTTGTCTTCTATAGCAGCAATGGCATGCAACTTTACAATTCTAACTCCTGGTTTTGCGCCTAATCCTAACATTAGATTGGATACATCCCCATCTCCTATATAATCCGTAGAACCTTTTTCAAGTAAATTGCCTTGAGTATCTCTGACTGCAAAATCTATAGTCGATGCATTGCGTCTTAGACTAATATTAATTTCTTGTTTGCCTTCGTGATTCGGTACTCTTACACTCTGTATTGCCGAGAAAATGTTTCCAGGACTTAAATAATGATGCCGTAATTTTAAGATTCTGAAAAAATTTGTGATCCCAACCGGGGGGATTAGTTTTGATGATACACTGAAGCTAAATTCATTATTTGTTTGTGGATGGTCAGATTCCAGCTCAACCTTAAACTGCACAGTGTCTCCGAGGTTAAATTGCACTTGCCGATCATAGTTTGGAATGGAAAATAAAATATCTCCGTTTTCCGGCAGATTATCCAATATGTAGCTTTTAGATAATGAACAAATTCTGTTTAGAGTTTCAGGATCAACACGAGATTTATATTCAGATTCTAACATTGCGCATACTTTTATGATGTCAAATATCAGTACGGGAGTCTGTATGTTAAAAGGGGCATCTTCTCTGAACAATAAGTCAAAATTCTTTTGCGCCCATAAATTCTGCGGCGGTTGATCTTCATAGGTGGCAAACATTGTAGGATCTACAGATAATTTTTCGATTATTTGTTTAACCTCGTGATTCTTTATATCTGGAATTATTTGCATTATGATTGCTGCGATTCCAGTTACTGAAGGGCCTGCCATAGAGCTACCAGATTGTTCTTCAGAGGCGCCTGGTGTGGTGGAGGAAAGTGACATAACTCTTTCACCAATAGCAGAGGTTGTGACTATATCCCCGTAATTCGTAAAATAGGAATGTTGGAAAAGCGGCCCATGTGAAGCAACCGTAATCACCCCAGGTAAGGTACTGATTGGCTTACTGTCTGCATCGACCTTTAGGTGCTCATTGCCAATGCTATTAATTACTAGAAAACGCGGGTATTTATTAAGTAGAAAACTGAGTTTTGCGCGTAATGCACGAGGGCCAGTAGTATCATCGGTCAACGTTAACGATCTACCGAAATTTAAAGATGCATTGAGGACGTAGGCATAATTTTTGCCAGATCTTTCTAGTGCTGCAAGGTTGGCCTCAATTTGTCCAAGGGCAAGCATTAGGGCGCTATTATATCGACTTCCTGTGCTACCTTCTGGTTCTTGAACGGCTAGAGCATCAACTTGAGTAACGCCAGGAAGATAGCGTAATACGATGCCTGCAACGTGTGTCGCATGAGCACCTGATTCAAACGTACTCATAAACCCGGTATCACCACCCTCGACTTTGAGCTCACCCTCTAAGCACTGTATGCCGTTAGCACAATTCCAATTTGCAATGTTAAGGTGTGAAAGAAATGGATTTTCCTTGGTAATGCCAGGGGTATCCATTATAGCTATTGTTGTGCCTGCACCGAGCAGATTGCCGTATATTCCATATGGCCAAAATGACCCTTGTCCTGTTACCAAATCGATTGCGTCAGTCTCAAGCTGACCTTTATATATGTCGTAAAGTTTTTGCAGCTGTTCTGATTTAGGATCTTGCGGAGCTACCTTCTTAGTCGCTTTGTTTTGATACTCAACCCGCGTATCAATCTTGTTTTCAGCAGCTATTTTTTTTAAAAACATTAAAACATCATTTGTCAAAGGTGATTCTGGAATAATGATGGTTAAAGCACTAATTTCCTCAAGCATTGGTAAGGTTGCAATGTTATGTTCAGTTAGGATTTTTTTAATAGTTTGATTTTGCAAGATCCTGTTTTTAATTTTACTAGTTATGTTTTTGTCTATTTCGTACTGGCTACTAAAATCAAAACTGAATACTACTAGGTTTCCAGCGCTCTCGGTATTAGGGTGCGACATTATTGTTCCTTAAATCTGTAATATTTAATATAGCAAATCAAGCTGCTAAAATCCGGTCGCTTCTTTTTGAATCTTGGCTAACCAACTGTGCCTTACAAGTACTCTCGACTTACGCTTAGATCTTGCATATAATTGGCTGCTTTGTACCCTTCAGCCGACGTGGTGGAATTGGTAGACACGCTATCTTGAGGTGGTAGTGACGCGAGTCGTCCCGGTTCGAGTCCGGGCGCCGGCACCAACAAAAATTTGCTACAATGTTTGCATGGAAACACTGAGGTAAAGCCCTGATGCAAATAAACAGCACCATTTTAACTGTTCCAGATCCCTTGTTGCGTACTATTGCGCAACCAACACAGGATTTTGGCAGCAAAGACTTAAAAAATCTAATAGAGCATTTGTTTGCCGTAATGCAAGATAAAAACGGTGTTGGCCTAGCTGCGCCGCAGATTGGCATTTCACAACGCATATTTGTGTATGGTTTTGATTCAAGCCAACGTTACCCCGAGCTTGCCGCAGTTCCAAAAGACTACGCCATTAATCCTGAAATCATATGGCAATCCGACGAACTGATTGACCGCGAAGAGGGCTGCCTTTCAATTCCGCATCAGCGTGGTACAGTCAGTCGAGCTAAGAGTATAACGTTTAAGTACCTGGATGTAGACGGAAAGACGCATGAGCGCACCTTGTCTGATTTCGCTGCGCGTATTGTGCAACATGAGATCGATCATTTGAATGGCGTGTTGTATATAGATCGCGCCCAACAAGTGCGTAACACGGAGTTATACTAGTGGAAAAAATAGAAAGCGCACAAATGACAAAACGTACAGTTGCAGTATATTGTGGTGCTGGCGGCAAAATGTCTCAAGAATTAAAGCAAAAAGCATTTGATCTTGGTTCCGAACTAGCCAAAAATGGCTTCAATCTAGTAACTGGCGGCGCGAACGTCGGGATGATGAAAGAAGTGGTGGATGGGCATATGCAAAGCGATGTGTCTGCACAACGACACGGTGTATTGCCAAGCATATTTCGTGACTTTGAGATTCAACACCCAGCAATTTTACCTGACAACATGTTGTGGCCTACTGATGTACATGGCCGCTTAAAAAGTTTTTACAATCTTGCTGACGACATCGTCGTAATGCCAGGTGGTTTTGGAACATTACATGAATTAATGGACTGCCTAGTACACATCCAATTCGATTTAATCACCAAACGCACATTTTTAGTTAATCTGCATAATTTTTGGGATCCAATCTTAGAACAATTTGAAGTCATGGTGCA
>DATIHV010000120.1:0-10383 GCA_035480295.1 Gammaproteobacteria bacterium | reverse complement strand
TCAGTATGCTAAAAAGTTACCCGTAGCAGAAGCGCCAATATATATTGAAATCGATAAACAAAGTGACCCCTCCACATTACAGAAAATTCACGACAAGCTATGTTTGGTCTTGGAAGATGTCGACTTGATGGTGAGAGACTGGACTAAAATGCTAGATCTTCTTACTGCTTGCATAGCAACATTGGAAAGTACGCCTGATCAAGCGCATAAAGATCAGCTGCGTGAAACAATCGCCTTCTTGCGTTGGTTAGCAGAAGATCATTTTACATTTATTGGCTGCGCCGAATATACATTTAAAATTGACGAGCAGCAGCATCACATTATGGAATATGTGCCTGGTAGTGCGTTGGGGGTGCTAGCTAATCCTACGGTTGGTACTTTAACACGTGATATGGATAAGATGTATCCTGAAGCGCGTGCTGCATTACTGGGTAATGACGAATTGCTGTTAGGAAAAACTGATACACAATCCACGGTACACAGACCGGCATACACCGACTTTGTAGGAATAAAGATTTTTAATGCAAAAGGCCAACTTGAAAAAATGGTGCGCTTTGTTGGGCTTTACACATCAATTGTGTACAACGAGTCAGTAGATGAAATACCATACGTGCGCAAAAAGATTGCGCGCGTCTTTGAGATGACATCCTTCCCAAAAACAAGTCATGATGGACGCGCGTTAATGCACATTTTAGATACCTTGCCGCGCGATGAATTGTTCCAAGCGCGCGATAGCGAATTATTTGATTTTGCGATTGGAATACTGCACTTACAAGAGCGCCAAAAAATCAAGCTTTTTATTCGCCGCGATGTGTATGGTAGATATTTTTCTTGCTTAGTATACGTGCCTAGAGAGCTGTTTACTGCTGCTCTGCGTAATAAAATGCAAGAAATATTAGTGCATGCTTTAGATGGCCAGAGTGTAACGTATGAAACACAATTTTCCGAGTCAATACTTGCGCGCATTCATTTCATCATTCGCGTCGATCAGCAAAAACAAATTACTTATGATCCAGAGCTCATAGAAGAGCACCTAATCGAAGCATCTCGTACTTGGGAGGACACATTGCTTGATGCGCTAGATGAGCAATATGGTGAAGAGCAAGCAAATACTTTATTTAAGCTCTACGCCAATGCGTTTCCATTAAGTTACAAAGAAATATTTGGAGCGCACACTGCTGTGCAAGATATTGCGCATATGGAAATACTTCGCACCGAAAGTGATCACGATTTAGAGATGACAATGTATAGGCCAATTGAAGATTCAGTAGATAGCCTTAGATTCAAGCTATTTAGATACAACAAATCTATACCATTATCAGATGTGGTGCCGATTTTAGAAAAAATGGGTTTGCGAATTATTAGCGAGCGGCCGCATGAAATAGAGTTTGCCGACCACAATAAAATATGGATCACAGACTACAGAATGATCCAGCCAAACGGTGAATCCTTGAATCCTGAGCAAATAAAAGAGAGTTTCCAGGAGGCTTTTGCTGCTGTATGGGCAGGGGAGACAGAAAACGATCGCTTTAATCGCATGGTGCTAAGCGCGCAAATGCAGTGGCGGGATATATCAATATTACGTAGTTATTATCGGTATCTATGGCAGACAGGTTTTGCATTTAGCCAAAGCTATGTTGAAGACGCAATCTTTAACAATTCAGCGTTGGGTGCTAAGTTGCTAGAATATTTTTATGCAAAATTTAATCCGGTTGTACACGTGACAGATCGTGAAGGAAAACTTGCTGAAATTAAAAAATTTATTGTTGATGGTTTAGATGCAGTTTCTAGTTTAAACGAAGATCGCATTATACGTGCGTACTTAGGAGCTATGGAAGCGACTATACGCACTAACTTCTTTCAACAAGATGAACGTGGCTGGCATAAAAAATATATATCGCTAAAATTTGATAGCAGTAAAGTTCCAGATTTGCCTTTACCAAGGCCGGTGTATGAAGTGTTTGTTTATTCTTCATTTATGGAAGCAATCCATCTGCGCGGCGATAAAATTGCGCGTGGTGGAATTCGCTGGTCAGATCGTATTGAAGACTTCCGTACCGAAGTGTTAGGTCTCATGAAGGCACAACAAGTTAAAAATGCGGTGATCGTGCCATTGGGTGCTAAAGGCGGTTTTGTTGTAAAAACCGATTTGTTAACGGTGGCAAGCAGAGAGGAAAAAAATAAGATTGTTATAAACTGCTACAAGACATTTATTCGTGGACTGTTAGATGTAACAGATAACTATCAAGGCCATAAAGTATTAAAACCCGCAAATGTAATCTGCTGGGATAAAGACGATCCATATCTGGTTGTTGCTGCCGACAAAGGCACAGCATCATTTTCGGATATTGCAAATGGCATTTCAAAAGAATACAACTTTTGGCTTGGCGATGCCTTTGCGTCTGGCGGCAGTAGTGGTTACGATCACAAGAAGATGGGTATAACTGCGCGTGGGGCTTGGGAGTCTGTAAAATTGCACTTCATAGTCCTGGGCATGGACATTCAACAACCTTTTACAGTGATTGGCATTGGAGATTTGGCAGGAGACGTATTTGGCAATGGCATGTTACAGTCTGACAAAATCAAGCTTGTGGCTGCGTTTAATCACGTACATATTTTTGTTGATCCAAACCCCGATCCTGTTGCAAGCTACAATGAACGACTACGCATGTTTAATTTACCCACATCTTCGTGGACAGACTATAATCCTGAATTGATTTCGACCGGCGGTGGCGTGTTTGAACGTTCTGCAAAGAAAGTCCCAATCAGTGCGCAAATGAAAACGCTGTTCAATACCGAGCAAGATTTTATGGAGCCTAATGACTTGGTGCGCGCCATTTTAATGCTTAACGTGGACTTATTCTATAACGGCGGTATAGGTACTTTTGTCAAGGCAAGTAGCGAACGACATACCGATGTCGGCGATCGTGCTAACGATGCAATAAGAATAAATGGTAATCAAATCAACGCACGGATTGTATGTGAAGGTGGTAATTTAGGGTTTACGCAACTAGCGCGCATTGAATATGCCTTGAAGGGCGGCGTAATTAACACTGACGCAATCGATAACTCTGGTGGCGTAAATTGCTCTGATAATGAAGTAAATTTAAAAATTTTGTTAAATGACATGATTGCGGCAGGAGATCTGACTGAAAAACAACGCAATGAAATTTTGGTGAGCATGACCGACAATGTAGCCACGCAAGTTCTGGCCAATAATCGTAAGCAAAACTGTGCACTAATTTTAGCGGCATATCAAGCTCCTGAGTACATACAAATGCATTTTCGTTTGTTAAAAGATTTGGTGCGCGATGCAGGTTTAGATCCTGCTGTGGAGTATTTGCCAGATGGCGAAGAAATTACCCTGCGCGTCACCAATAAGCAAGGATTTACAAGACCAGAGCTAGCAGTTCTAATGGCCTACACTAAAAACCTCTTCAAAAAGGAATTGCTACAATCTACATTGCTAGATGAAGAATATATGTTGCGCGATTTAATTTATTATTTCCCAAAAGTCCTGCAAACTGATAAATATTTAAGTTTTATTAAGACGCATCGCTTAAAAAAAGCAATAATCGCGACAAGGATCAGCAATTACATTGTTAATGAAATGGGCATTAACTTTGTGCAGCGCCTATCTGAAGAAAGCGGCACTACAAGCCAAGATATAGCGCGTGCGTACATGATTGCACGCGACGTATTTGATGTTAAAAAAATGTTGCATGACATTTGGAAATTGGGCGGAACTGTCAGCGTAGATACGCAGCTGCAAATGTGGCAGGATTTAAATCGGCTAATTAGACGAACCACCAGATGGTTTGTGCGCAACTTACCGCTGGATAGCGATATAAAGGAAAGCATACAGAAGTACAAGCCGTATATTCTACAGATTCAGAAAAATGTGAATCAAATTGTGAGCGATGAATGGCTTGAACAGACTGAAAAAGAGAAGCAAAAGTTATTAGAAGCAGGTGTTCCAAAAGAGTTAGCACAACACGCCGCAAGTTTTTCAACTATGTACGCGGCGCTTGATATTATAGAAGCAACAACACAAAATAATTTTGATGTACAAGAAGTAGCTAAAGTATACTTCACTATAGGTACACGACTGCAACTCGGCTGGTTTGGTGAACTAATCAAGAAGCAACCGGTACGCAATTACTGGGAAGCTCTAGCACGTGCTGCATTTAGGGACGATGTTGACAAAGAGCAGCGTGATCTGACAATCAGCATATTAAGCAATACCAAAGACATTGCAAGCAATCTTAACGAACGTATAGAAAAATGGCTGTCAACACACAAGACCTTAGTATCACGATGGGAATTTTTCTTAAGCGAATTTAAGACTTCTGAACCTGAATTTACCATGTTTGCAATAGCATTACGCGAATTGGTAGAATTGGCATCTCGGTACGATGCAATTTATGATGGTGCGGAGAAGGGTGGTAAATAGAAATATCTTCTGTCTCTCATAGCGCGAGCGGAATAATGCACTCTACATCATTACCACTGCCGTGATAAATCATGTTTTCAAACGACAAACTGCGCGCCATAATAATGCCGCGTCCATGATTATCAAACACACGATTCGTATCTAATGTTAAAAATTGGCGCCAATCAAAGCCATTTCCTTCGTCTGTAATACGAATAGTAATGTGACCAGGAGTTTTGTTAAATGCTACCGTTACAACTTTATTTTTATTTTCCGGCATATCAAGGCGCCGATCAATTTCTGCCAACCATTCCGTAGCTTCATGCAGGCGAGTTTTTTCTTGATAAGTAATATTTAGGTTACCATGTTCGATAGCGTTAATTAATATTTCGCTAATCCCTACTGCCGCTAGTCTTGGGTTAGGGCATTCGTTAGCCAGCAAGGTTGCTACAGCTTGTGCTTCGTGCAAATTTTTAATTTTAAAAGTTGCTTGCTGCAAGGTATTTAGTGGTTTAGACGTCCAGGTTGACTGTTCTGCTTCTCTATATCTATCCTGATCACGCACCGCCGTATCTATAACTTTGGGCAATATTGTTTTGTCGATTGGCTTTGGCAGATAGTATCGTGCACCGGCGCGTATGCAGATTTCCATTTCTTCCACGGTGCCAGTAGACGCTTCCATGATTACAGGAATTATTTTTAACGAACTGCAGGAATTTATTCTGTGTAAAAGTCGCACACTGCTGATGTTTAGAATTTGCTGGCCAAGTATAATTGCGGAAAATTTATCCGGTTCATTGAGCAATAAATTAAATCCTTCTTCGCCATCATTAATGCTAGTTATAAGATATGGCGACTCGTCTAGTAAATTTTCTAAATAGCGTACTGCGTCATAGTTATTATCTATAACTAGCAAATGCCAACGTTTACTAGCTTGCATGGCTCTTCCTATTGGTTGTCTTTTTGTTTTTGGCTACTTTTACTGATTTCTTACTTTTAGCTTTACGCTTAGCCTGTTTAGTCAATTTTTTTTTACTGCTAGTATTTTTGGCTAAGACCTTTTTCTTTGTTAGTGCTTTTATTGGAACGCGTCGAGCAATGCGTTTTTGACCATTAATAATTGGCATATACTTGCTCATCTTTGGCGTTTTGTTCAACAGCCGTTGATAAATTACCGTATAAGTTAAGAAGTTTTGTACATATTCGCGTGTTTCTTTAAACGGGATAAGTTCAATCCAACTATCGACGGGCATGTCATACTCCGGGATCCAGTTTGCTACGCGGTGCGGGCCGGCATTATATGATGCTGCAGCCAACGCATGATTCTGTTGATTTTGATCGAGCATCATACGTAAATACATGCTGCCTAGGCGAATGTTCTTGTCTGGTTTTAGCAGCTCGGAGTGATGACGCAGTGGTTCACGGCTTACTCTCGCGACCATCTTGCCGGTTTGTGGCATAAGCTGCATTAAACCTAAAGCTCCAGCTGGCGATTTGGCGTGCGGAATAAAAGCACTTTCTTGTCGCGTAATTGCAAATAGCACTTCCGGATCTATATCATTATTCCTGGCTTCCTTATGAATATATTCAGAAAAGTTTTTAGGAAAACGTAGTACTAGATCATTTTTATTACTGGCATTAGATAACGCCACAATCGACCAATTTGGCATTTCCCATTCCTGCGCTAACTGTGCTGCAGCCAAACGTTCTTGATCTGAAAGTGTCTCTATAGCCTTTACCCATTCGGTTTTTCCTACATGTGCACGGCCAATTTGTTTTAGCTCGTGCGCACGAATTACCGCGGGTTTTAATAAAACTTTGTTGACTATTTCTGGTGGAATATCGCTAGTTTCATGATTAAATGAATATGGCTTTAAGCTACGCGTACTAGCCAAAAATCCATAATAGTTACGTGATTTAGATAAGCCAGCTAATATTTCTTGGCTCGCCTCGCGATTGCCAAGCATTTCTAACGCACGCGCATACCAATACAGCCACTTGTCGGTGCGACTTTCCTCTTCAGGTAGATTTAAATATGTTTTAGTTATGCTGCCCCATGAATTCTTGCTGACAGCTAATTTTAATTGCAGATCAGTAACTTCTTTAGTAACTAAATGTTTTGGAATGGTTTCAAGCCACTTTTCGGCGTTGGGATCATATTTGCGCGCTAAAACTAAGCCGATTTCTTTTACCAAAATTCCCCAATGATGCTCATTAAATGCATGTCTGCGTTCCCATTCTTGCCACAAGCGCACTGCATCTTCTGGGTTAGTTTTTGCAATCTTTACTATTGCATGAATAATCATTTCCGTGACGGCAGCATGTTCAATTGTAAAATAATGTGGTTTGTGAATTAAATGCGGATCATGGTGTGTTCTAATCCATAGCTCAACAAGTTTGGCATCCTCGTGAGGTAGATCTTTGGCTAAATGCCGCGCCAGTCTTACGTCATTATTCATTATGCACAATTTGATTCTTTGCCAGATTAACGACTTTGTTAGTTTACCTTCAGCTTTCCACGCTTGAAAAACCGGATCGCAAGCTTTGGGCAAAGCTTTGCCTTGTAACCAAATCGGGGAAAGATGTTCAAAAACCCATTTTTCTTTAGAAGTATGTAAAACCGCATTGTAATAGTGGCATTGCAATTCCACGTCGTTATTCGCATTGACATCATAGGCATTCAGGTAATCAACCCACAGATTCTTGCTTGCTTTAGCGCGCAACCAATCATTACGCAATTTGTTGGCCAATGGAGAATCATGGTAGGTCTTAATAAAAGCACTGACATCAGCATGTTTGATGCTGTGAATACCAGATTTTAACAATTCATATTTTATGTATGGGTATAATGGGTAGCCAAGCAAAGATTGCTTGTGCTTTTGATAGCTAATGAGTTTACCTTTTTTGAGATCGGACTCGACTTGCAAAAATAAGCTACGCTGTGTAGTAAATTCTTTGCCTACGTAGGCCTGTACGTTAAGACAACTTAACGCTAAGGTCAAAAGGGTTGTAACGAGTTTGTGTTTAACTTGCATATATTTAGAATAGAATATACTGCTACAAAAGCGAAAGCTATGCCAAGGAGCAAAGATGTCGTACCAAAAGATAACTATACCTGCAGACGGCGCAAAGATACAAGCAAATGCGGATGGAATACTTAATGTCCCGAATAATCCTATTGTAGTGTACATAGAAGGGGATGGGATAGGTGTTGATATAACACCCGTGATGCTAAAAGTAGTTAATGCCGCGGTTAGTAAAGCGTATAAAGGCACAAAACAAATTAAATGGATGGAGGCCTATGCTGGCGAAAAAAGCACGAAGTTGTATGGCGCAGATGTATGGCTGCCGGATGATACTTTGCAAGCAATTGAGGAATTTAAAGTAGCGATTAAAGGACCATTAACTACGCCTGTTGGTGGTGGTATTCGTTCAATTAACGTTACTTTAAGACAAACGCTAGATTTATATATTTGCTTGCGCCCAGTGCGTTATTTTGCTGGCACGCCGAGCCCAGTTGTCCATCCAGAGCTAGTTAATATGGTAATCTTTAGAGAAAATTCTGAAGATATTTATGCAGGAATTGAATGGCCAGCTGATAGCGCAGAAGCGAAAAAAGTAATCAAGTTCTTGCAGCAAGAAATGGGTGTTAAAAAAATCCGTTTTCCAGATTTTTGTGGCATAGGCATTAAGCCAGTATCGAGAGAGGGCACAAGTCGCTTAGTAGCTAAAGCAATTGAATACGCAATTGATCAAGATCTTCCCACTGTAACTCTTGTACATAAGGGTAACATAATGAAGTTTACCGAAGGAGCCTTTAAAGAGTGGGGCTATCAAGTCGCAAAACAAAAATTTGCTGCTGAACTATATGAGGGCGGACCATGGCTGCAGGTGACCAATCCAAAAACAGGTAAGAAGATCATAATAAATGATGTCATTGCGGATGCGTTTTTACAACAAATTGTCCTGCGGCCCCAGGAGTATTCAGTAATAGCAACTTTAAACTTAAATGGTGACTATATTTCCGATGCCTTGGCTGCACAGGTAGGTGGGATTGGTATAGCGCCTGGTGCAAACCTTAGCGACACCATTGGTTTATTTGAGGCAACACATGGTACTGCACCAAAGTATGCGGGACAAAATAAAGTAAATCCTGGTTCTATAATATTGTCTGCTGAAATGATGCTACGTCATATGGGATGGTTCGAAGCGGCAGACTTAATATTAAAGGGTATGGAGAAAACTATTGCGAGCAAACACGTGACCTATGATTTTGCGCGTATGATGCCTGATGCGACAGAACTGTCTTGTTCGGCGTTTGGAGATGCGCTGATACAGAATATGTAACGTTAATACTTGATATCCCCGCAGTAGTGCCAAGGCACGACACGCGGGGATCTAAATAATGTGGTTACTATTCAGCACCCTCAGCAGAAGCTCGAATATTTAACGCGTGCAAGCCTTTGTCGCCGCGGTTGACTTCGAAATCTACTAATTGGCCAGCCTTCAGGCTCTTGTAGCCCTCCATAACGATGGAAGAGAAATGCGCAAAAATTTCTTCTTGCGTATCGCTCGCACAAATAAAACCATAACCTTTTTGATTATTGAACCACTTAACTGTCCCTGTCGCCATCTGAAGTCCTTACTTAGAAATAATCTTAAAAACAATATAATATCCTCGCCGATCTTTGAATTTTTAGTTCTAACCATCATAGTTTGCTCACATCTACTGACTACAACACCGGGCACTCCCTCCATGACGCTTAGTCTAAATCCAAATTTCTTAGAGTTATTAAATATAGAAAAACAACATATATATTTATAATTTGATATAAATTGCGTGAATAGTCAAGGATTTATTTGCTCGGCAAAACTTATCAGTGTATATGCACACCGTCTGAGCGCAAGGAGCATCTCCATGTATATCTTGTAGGACTTTCGCTCGTTCATTGCTGATATTCCAGACAATTTTAGGTATCTAAACAACAATTTACTCAATTTCCAGCTAGAATTTTAGTATGAATACTAAGAACAGCGAACAAGAGGCAACCCGGATAATGCTTCAAGTTCGAGAGCACAGTGCAGAACTTTAGGGGCCTCAAAGAAGTTTACTGTGCGGACACGAAGGAAACTACGCTCTGATAGTAGTACGTGGTGCAGAGCTGGCTAGGAGAGCGACTAACTATGTTAAGTAAAGAATTAGAATTAACTTTGAACCTGGCGTTCAAGGAAGCACGCGACAAACGCCATGAGTTTATGACCGTAGAGCATCTATTATTAGCATTACTCGACAATTCTTCTGCAGCCAGTGTATTACAAGCTTGTGGTGCAGATCTTGAACATTTACGTAATGAATTGTCTACTTTTGTTGATGAAACCACACCCCTTATACCAATTAGTGAACCCCACAGAGAAACTCAACCAACATTAGGCTTTCAGCGCGTATTACAAAGAGCGGTATTCCACGTACAGTCAGCTGGCAAGGAAGAAGTTACTGGCGCCAATGTATTAGCGGCAATATTTAGCGAACAAGACAGTCAATCCGTATATTTTTTGAAAAAAGAAAATGTTACACGCTTAGACGTTGTAAATTACATATCACATGGCATCTCCAAGATCGAAGACTCAAGCGAAGATCACGAATTACCAATGACTCATGACGATGAGTTATCACAAGATTTAGGCAACAAGAGCCCATTAGAAAGTTATGCGATCAATTTAAATCACCAAGCAAAAATTGGCAAAATCGATACATTGATTGGTCGTGATGAAGAAATTAAACGTACAATTCAAATCCTATGTCGTCGTCGTAAAAATAATCCATTATTTGTTGGCGAAGCAGGCGTGGGTAAGACCGCGATTGCTGAAGGTCTAGCACGAATGATCGTGGAAGGAAAAACCCCGGAAGCAATTGCTAACAGTACAATTTATGCTTTAGATTTGGGATCGTT
>DATIHV010000119.1:0-3254 GCA_035480295.1 Gammaproteobacteria bacterium | reverse complement strand
ATAAAATCGATGCTCTGCGTGGTCTAGATATTACTATCACCACAACAGCTACAAACAAAGAAGAAGGTTTGGCTCTGTTGCAAGCATTTAATTTTCCAATAAAAGAAACTTAAGAGGAACTGATACATGTCTAAACTATGTATGATCAGACGCGAAACACGCAGAACTAAGCTAGCAGAAAAATTTGCGGCAAAAAGAGCTGAGTTGCGCGTAGTTAAAAATGATCCGGGCGCAACCTTAGAAGAAAAAATGGCTGCAAGCAAAGCGTTTAGCAAATTACCACGTGATTCTGCTCTTGTGCGTGGTCGCCGCCGCTGTTGGAAAACAGGTAGAGCACATGGTGTGTATAGAGCCGTAGGTATGTGTAGAAACATGTTTAGAATACATGCTATGCAGGGCGATATTCCAGGAATTCACAAAGATAGTTGGTAGAAATTTATGAGTATGCAAGATCCTATAGCTGATTTATTGACCCACATTAGAAACGGTCATGCAGCAAAGAAAAGTTCAGTTAAATTGCCTTTTTCTAAGATGAAATTAGCGATTGCTAATGTATTGTTGAAGGAAGGTTATATTGAAGACTGCAGAATAATTGATGAAACTGCTGCTAAGAAAAAATTAGAAGTAGTTTTAAAATACTTTAATGGTAAACCGGTAATTTCAACTATAGATAGAGTTAGCAGACCAGGCTTGCGTATTTATAAAGATAAAAATGGTATGCCAAAAGTATTAGGCGGCTTAGGAATTGCGATCGTTTCCACTACTAAAGGTGTGATGAGCGATAGACAAGCAAGACAATTGGGGCAAGGTGGCGAAGTGCTTTGCACTGTAACCTAGGAATTTAAAGATTATGTCAAGAATTGCAAAGATACCGTTGACTATACCTGCTGGTGTAGAGTTCAAACAAAATGGTAACACTGTACATGTGAAAGGCCCTAAAGGTGCTATGGAAATGCAATTGGCTTCTTCTGTAGCTTTAAAAGTTGAAGGCAATGAAGTACATGTGGTTGAAAATTTAGGTTATGGCCAAACAGCTGCGATGGTAGGTACTACCCGTGTGTTGTTAGGTAATATGGTAAAAGGTGTGCACACTGGTTTTGAGCGTGCTTTAAAATTAGTGGGCGTAGGTTATCGTGCCAAAGTAGCGGGTAAGAGCTTAGAGTTAAGCTTGGGTTATTCGCACCCAATCAACTATGCAATTCCTGAAGGTATTACAATTGATACACCAACTGTTACAGACATAGTTATTAAAGGCCATGATAAACAAAAAATTGGTCAAGTTGCTGCTGACATCCGTGCGTATCGTCCGCCAGAACCTTATAAAGGCAAAGGTGTGCGTTATGCAGATGAAGTTGTGATCTTGAAAGAAACTAAGAAGAAATAGGTGATATAGATATGGATGGGAAGATAGTAAAAGTATTGCCGCAAACACGTAGAGCTAAATTAACTCGACGTAAAATTGCGGAACAATCAGACAGAATGCGTTTGACTGTGCATAAATCCTCACAGCATATCTATGCGCAAATTTTTACGCCAGATGGTGGGCAAGTATTAGCTTGTGCTTCCAGCGTAGAAAAAGACATTAAGGCAAAAGACTTTGGTGCGGGCAGATTAAAACTTTCTGAAGCGATTGGTAATTTAGTAGCCGAAAGAGCTAAAGCTAAAGGCATCGTGAAAGTTGCATTTGATCGTAGCGGTTATAAATATCACGGTTGTGTGAAGGCTTTAGCGGACGGTGCTAGAGCTGCTGGCTTAGAATTTTAAAGGTTTATAGTAATGGCAAGTAATTCCGAATTAGCGCAAAAGACAGACGGTTACACTGAGAAATTAATATCGGTTACCCGTAATGCTAAGGTTGTAAAAGGGGGCCGTATATTTGGCTTCTCAGCCCTAGTAGTAGTTGGCGATAACAATGGCAAAATTGGTATCGGCAGAGGTAAAGCACGTGAAGTTCCAGCAGCTATTCAAAAAGCGATGGAAAGTGCGCGTCGTAATTTGGTACATATCGAATTAAACGGCAATACATTGTTCCACCCAGTAATTGCTTCACACGGTGCATCAAAGATCGTGATGATGCCTGCATCTGATGGTACGGGAATTATTGCGGGTGGCGCGATGCGTGCGATTTGTGAATTGGCTGGTATTCAAAACGTATTAGCAAAATGTATTGGTTCAACCAATCCAGTTAACGTAGTGCGTGCAACGTTGAAGGGCTTGTTAAGCATGACTTCACCGGAAGTAATTGCAGCAAAACGTGGCAAGACTGTTGAAGAGATTCAGGAGGCAGTCCGTGGCAAATAAGAAACAATTAACTGTAAAATTAGTACGCAGCCCTATTGGCAGACAACCTACGCATAAAGCAACAATTGCTGGTTTAGGTTTAAAGCGTATGCACCAAAGTGTGCAATTAGAAGATACCGCGAGTGTTCGCGGCATGATTAACAAAGTATCGTATTTGTTAGAGGTAACAGAATAATGTATTTGAATACACTACAACCTGCACCGTTTTCCAAGAAAAAGCATGTACGCGTTGGACGCGGCATTGGTACTGGCATTGGAAAGACTTGCGGTCGCGGCGTCAAAGGACAAAAAGCTCGATCAGGTGGTTACTCTAAAGTAGGTTTTGAAGGCGGACAAATGCCGATTCAACGTCGCTTAGGTAAGTTTGGTTTTACATCAAAGAAGAAACTTGTTTCAACTGAAATCCGTTTGTCTTCATTGAATAAAGTAAAAGCAGACGTGATTGATTTGATTGCATTGCATCAAGCTAATTTAATTACCTCTGAAACTAAATTCGTAAAGATTTTTGCATCAGGTACTATTACCAAGGCTGTGACAATAAAAGGCATACCTGTTACTAAAGGTGCTGCCGCTGCCATTCAAGCTGCAGGCGGAAGGGTAGAATAACAAATGTCACAAGTAGCTGGGAAAGGTTTTGGTGGCTTAAAGGAATTAAGAGGTCGATTCCTATTCTTACTTGGCGCATTGTTCATTCAACGTTTAGGTTCGCATATTCCAGTGCCGGGTTTAGATCCAGCAAAGATTGCGGATCTATTTGCGCAAAGTAATGGTACTGGTGGAATCTTAGGTTTGTTCAATCTATTTTCTGGCGGTGCACTTTCTAGATTAACTGTATTTGCGCTTGGTGTAATGCCGTACATTTCCGCGTCAATCGTTATTCAATTATTAACTGCAGTTGTACCTGCATTTTAAGAACTGAAAAAAGAAGGACACAGTGGACGCCATAAGTTAAC
>DATIHV010000118.1:0-5591 GCA_035480295.1 Gammaproteobacteria bacterium | reverse complement strand
TGTTGTGACCATGGTGCCATGTTAAACGTGCAGAACCTTGCCATCTATCGTGCGTATTAATTGGTTGTCCATAAACGTTAACTATAGGAATGCCAGCTCTAGGTTGTTGCGTAATTGCAACTGTGGCTGAGTAATGATCATTATACGTATTACCGTTGATACCTATACCAGCTTGTGGGCCAAACGTGTTGGTAGCCATACTGCGTTCCATGAATGGAGTCCACTTGCTGCTAGAAGCACAATTTAAGCAGAAACCAGGCACAACTTGCCCAAGTGAAAATGATAAATGTGGCAACAAATCGCCGAAGCCCAAGTAGGTTAAATACGCGTAATCAATAGTTGCTGTTCTTGCTGGCGCATCGAAATTAAATTCAATTGTATACGTGTAGTTTTCACCTATACCGCCTTCAAATGCCAAGCCTAAATCACGAATGAATACAGCATCTAAATATGTACCAAGTTGCCCAAGGCCAGACTGAGTAGTATCTGTATCATCGAAGTAGGATCTGCTATCTAACTTCGCAACACCGCTAATGTTAAACCAAAATGGCCCTTTAGTTGACGATACTTGCAATCCCCCGTCACTTGCGACTGGCGCGCCAGTTGGTGCTGCGTATACGCATGCTGGCAATAAGAGGCTCAGTGCTAATTTTGAAAAAACCGATTTTATTTTTTGTTGCATATTTTTTAGTTCCCATTTGTAATCACAACTTACTAAGGGAGACATTCTAACCTAGTTTTAAGCAAAATAAAATAAAGAATTTAATAAATGTTAGAGAGTAATAAATTTTTTCAGAAGAAATTAGATACGAAATCTACCGATATAAACACTATTTGCAGGGCCGGTCATGCTAAGTGTTTGATCTGGATTCATGGAGATCATGAGATTTCCGTACTCAAACTGTATGGTTGCTTTATTTCCTAGTAAATTCAAGGATTTTCCTACCAGTAGTGCAGCGCATGCAGCCGAACCACAAGCGAATGTAGGGCCAACACCGCGTTCATACACGCGCAGCAATACATTTTCCCTATCAATTACCTGCATAAAACCAATGTTAGCTTCATTAGGAAATATCGGTTCTTGTGTTAAAGTTTTGCCCCATTCTAAAACAGGCACTTTAGTTACATCATCGACAATGCATACACCGTGTGGATTGCCCGTGGAAACAGCGTGAATTTCACTGGGATATCCAGCATGATGTAATGTATGCTTAGTAACATCGCCATAGCCCTTGCCCATATTGACTGTAACTTGCTGATCATTATCGACTTCTAATTGCATTTCACCAGCAAGGCAATCTGCAATTAAGTTATTCTTATTTGCTAAGCCATTACTAATAAAAAACTTAGCTGCACATCTAACGCCATTGCCGCATTGTTCGACTTCGTTACCATCAGCGTTATATATACGGTAAAAAAAATCCGCGTCTGCGCGAGTCGGCGGTGTTATTAGTATAACTTGATCGCAGCCTATTCCAAACTTACGATCCGCGATGCGTTTAATATGGATTTTATTCAAGCGTGCACCCTGCGTGATTAAGTCGATCACCACGAAATCATTTCCTAGGCCGTGCATTTTGGTAAAATTTACAATCATGATGCTGCTTGTTGGCTGGGTTGATCTTCTGGTAAGTATAGCGGGCCACTTTGACCACAACCTACCAATAATAAAGCGCTACATAATATACTGCAGATATATACAAGTTTTAAATTACTTTTAAGCATAAGGCAGATTATACTTTAAAACATGTACATATAGGTAGGCTACTCTTAATGTTCAGATTGGAAGTAATATGACTAAGCGCGAGTATCTTGTTAGTGAACCGCAAGGCACCGCGACAGCTAGCGTGATCTGGCTGCATGGGTTAGGCGCAGATGGCAAAGATTTTGCGGGCATTGTTGATCAGCTCGGCTTACCTAAAGATCATAGTGTGCGGTTTATATTTCCTAGCGCGCCGTTTATGAACATCACAATTAATAACGGCATGTTAATGCGTGCTTGGTACGACATCTACGATTTAAACATGCTTGCTCGCGAAGATATGCAAGGCGTTAAAAAGTCGCAGCAACATATTGAAGAATTTATTGCGCATGAATTAGAACTAGGTATTCCTAGCAATAAGATTTTGCTTGCTGGATTTTCGCAAGGTGGTGCAATGGCGCTATATACTGCATTAAATTATGCGCGGCCACTATGTGGTGCAATAGTGTTGTCAGCGTATTTACCGTTAAGCAATACATTTGCGCAACAACAATTTAAACACACACAAATGCCTATTTTTATGGCGCATGGTTTATATGATCCAGTTGTACCTTATAGCTTTGGTTTAGATTCATATAACATGCTGAAACAGAATGATTACAATGCGGAGTGGTTTTCTTATCCTATGCCGCACACCGTGTGTTTAGAAGAAATCGCAGATATCGGTGAATTCATGCAAGAGTGTTTATGTTATGCTTAAAGCACTTGTACTCATGGAAGCAGCAAGCAGTAAAGCATTGCTCAATAAATTGCAACAGCTACATGGTGTAAGCATTGTTGCAATAATAACACCTAGTGAATATTCATCTGGCGTGCAACAAATGTATAAGGCCGACATTGTTATTACTAACAATATTGCATTAAACGACTTGTTGCATGGCAAAGACAAAAATGCGCCACGCCAGCAAGTGAAAGCTATCACGCATCAAGGTATTCGCTTGGTACAAGTTGAAAATATCTATTATTTTCAAGCCGAACACAAATATGTAACGGCATTCCACACGCGTGGACAACTTTTAATTGAAGATACTTTAAATAGTTTGGAGCAAGAATTTGGTGATGTGTTTGTGCGCATTCATCGTAAAACTTTAGTGGCCATGTCAAAAATTGAAAATTTATTTAAAAATGAGGCTGGGCAATATTGCATTAAATTACGCGATAGAGACGAAATTTTGCCGGTGAGCCGCAGGCAACTACCATTTGTAAGAAAAGCATTATTATGGATTTAGAGATTAAAAAAATAACCATTGTGTCACGTAAAAGCAACTTGGCTTTACGGCAAGCAGACATTGTAAAACAACAACTATTACAGTTATATCCAACACTCAGCATAGAGGTGCTTGGCATTACCACGCAGGGCGATCAAATCTTAGATCAACCTTTAAATAAAATCGGTGGCAAAGGTTTATTTGTTTCTGAGCTAGAAGAGCACTTGTTACAAGGCAAAGCGCATATTGCAGTGCATTCAATGAAGGATATGCCGGCACGGTTGCCAGCCGAATTAGGTCTCGGTGCAATATTGAAGCGCGCTGATCCACGAGATGTGCTTATAAGTAAAGATTATACAAACATACATGATTTGCCGCGTGGAAGTATTCTAGGCACTTCCAGCCTGCGCAGACAAGCGCAAGCATTGGCATTAAATCATGATCTTACAATTAAACCATTGCGTGGCAATGTAGAAACGCGCATACAACAAATGCTAGACGGAAACTATACCGCAATAATTTTAGCGTATGCAGGCTTGGAGCGCTTAGGTTTAACGGAGTGGTTGCAGCATCCATTAGATACAACACACATGTTGCCAGCGGTAGGGCAGGGAGCTTTAGGGATTGAATATAAACTTGATAACACCGCAGTAAAAAAATTAATTGCACCGCTAAATGATGAACTCTCTGCTGCATGCGTGCACGCGGAACGTGCGATGAATGCAGTTTTAGATGGCGGATGTCAAGCACCAATCGCTGGTCTGGCTACGATTAAAGATGGTCAATTATTGTTAAGGGGCCTGGTTGCAGAGCCAGATGGTTTTGCGTTGTTTACTGATATGCAAATCGGCGAAATTCATACAGCGCATGAGATTGGCAAACAAGTTGGACAGCAATTGATCGCCGAAGGAGCACAGGAAATTTTGGAAAAATGTAAACATCAATGGCAGGGTAATGATTGATGTTGCATGGATTAACGGTAATGCTCACACGGCAACATTCCAATACCGAATCGTTGCAGCAACAAATCCAGACATTAGGTGCACGCACTGTTAGCTTTCCATTGTTTGCGGTTGAATCGCTAATGAACGTGACAATGGTTAACGATATTAAGAACAAGCTGCCAGCATGTGCATTGGCAATATGTGTAAGTCGCAATGCAGCTGAAGTTTTATTGCCCCATCTTGATCACACAAATGTGTGTTGGGCAGCCGTAGGGCCAGGTACCGCACAATATTTGCAGCAGCAAGGTATTGCTGACGTGCTTTATCCTGAAAAGCCCCCATATAATAGTCAAGCGTTATTACAAAGGTTGCTGGCATGCAACATAACATTAAAAAATCAGTATATAATGATTTTTACAGGCGAGGACGGTGATGGTTGGCTGCCGACAACCTTGATAAAGCATGGTGCCAAGGTTGATGTAGTGGCCTTATACAAACGTATACGACCAAAGTTGCAGCCAGGTCAAGTTACTAAGATGTTTAACTGTGACCCAAAAGTTGATATTATTATAGTAACATGTGTAACCAGTTTAGTTAACTTGATAGAATTGGCGGAAACAGCAGAGCTAGACATCAGAACCCTACCACTGCTGGTTATTAGCAAAAGAATTGATAAATGCGCACGCGAACTCGGTTTTACAACGGTGTATGTGGCCTCGAGCATCGCGGATGCGGACATCATAAGTGAGTTAAAAAATCATATTCAACACAAAGAGCAAGCTATAGGGACATAAGCGAATGACAAAGGCAAAGCGACAAATAAACAAGGTATTTTTAAGTAAAGTAATATCCGTGCTTGTAGTTATTGCACTAGTAATTGTCGCCGGTTTGATAATAAGTAAGAATAATCTTAAATTTAGCAATGAAAAAAACCAGCATCAAGAGCAAATGACGGCTCTGCAACAAAAAGTTGATACGCTGCATCATGATTTGCGTACCGCAATATCGAATAAACAGATTGAGACGCAACAACCAGTAAATCCAGTGCAAATAAAGGATGCTTATTTATTAGTAAGAACTGCGGCTACATGTTTAAAAAACGACCATGATGTCGAGGTTGCGAAGCAGTTATTACAATTAGCATCAGAGCACTTGGCTGGATTGCAGGGTCCAAAAATTGATCATGCTAAAAGCATGTTGGCTGCCGATCAAATCAAATTAAATGCTGTAGTTGTTCCAGATAAGCGGTTAGTGCAAGATAAATTAGATGTGCTAGGGAAATTGGTTAATATTTTGCCGTCATATGTACATAGCAATAATGCAACTATAGTAATGCCAAGCAAAGTAACACCATGTGATAACACATGGTATCAGCCGTTGTGTCATATTTTTGCCGATCTGACTAGTGTAATTACGGTTAGAAAAAGAACCGAGCCGGTGATTACCGTAACCGATATTGATATAGTTCGTGCGCAAATTAGACTATTGATCGAACAAATGCGGTGGGCAGCGCTTTACAATAATGCCGATGTATATCATCGCAGTTTGCAAAGCATTCAGGAATTATTGCCTAAAGCATTTGATATGAACAGCGACAGTGTGCACAAGTTTGTGGCTACGGTTAATGAGTTACAAAAAATTAAGTTCAGATCTGATTTGCCAGATCTACAAGATTCA
>DATIHV010000117.1:0-10272 GCA_035480295.1 Gammaproteobacteria bacterium | reverse complement strand
GATATGAGCGTTTGCATCAACGCGAAATTCTAAGCAATTATGAGCTAATTCAGAACACGTCAGAAAGTACTAGAAACGGCTCATTATACTCAAATACTGCCGTGATTTTAACCGGCTTTGTAGGCGGCGTATTAGTAATATATCATTACATAACTGTAGGCGGGTTAGCCGCCAGTATTCTAGTGGCCGGTCGGTTGATGTTACCAGTAACAAAATTTATAACTTATCTTGAAAAGAAAAAAGAACTTGGTACCGCAATGAATGATCTAAATTTTATCATGTCATTTAAGAATGAATATGCGCCAGGATTAGAAAAATTAGATCAGTTTCATGGCGAAATTACGCTAACCAATGCCTCGTTTAAATTTCCAAATAGCGAAAAATACGCGTTTCAGGACATAAATTTAAAAATAAAGGAAAATGAGACCCTGATCTTGCACGGACCTTTAGGATCAGGCAAAAGCACGCTTCTGTTATTAATAAGCAGTTTATATAAGCCCACTGAGGGATCGGTACTGATTGACGGTATAAACATACAAAAGCTTGATTTAGACGATTATAGAAGTAAAACAGCATATATATCAGAGAGCGGAGATTTATTCACTGGCACGATTATGGAGAACTTGACCCTATTCGAGGTTGATAAATACGCCAGCCAAGCAAGGGAATTAGCCAAAATTCTTGGTTTGCATGAGATTATTGAAGCCATGCCACAGTCCTATGACACTATGGTTGGCACAGGCACGGTAGATTTGCTGTCTAAAGGTCACAAGCAAATTGTGCTACTAATTAGAGCGCTAGTAGACAATCCTAAAGTAATTTTATTCGATGAGGCCAATATAGCATTGGACGTAGATTCTGATGTCAGGCTGCGCAAATACTTACTTTCACAAAAAGGTAAATGCACCATGGTTTTAGTTACGCATAGGCCTTCGTTAATAGCAATGGGCGACAAGCACATAAAACTAGAAAACGGTAAAATATCGGAGATTACATGGCAATAGTTGATGGCGATCCAGTGCTAGAGCACGTAGATCCAACCAGGGACAAATGGGTACCTGGTGGCATAAAAGCTTATTTTACTAAGCCAACAACATTGGTAAATCTGCTCGAACCTTTAGTGCAAGCATTAGGATGGAAGGGTACTTATAGACAACTGGTAGAATCACTACCACATTTTTCTGAAGATTTGACTCTAACTGACTTTTTCAATGTTATGGTGGCATTAAACTTTAATAACGAAAAAAGGTCGCTTAGGCTTAATGCTGTGCCGCAAAAGTTTTTGCCATGCCTATTTGTACCCGAGGACGGTGTGGCTATGCTACTTTTAGACAAAGATGGTGCTAATTATGAAATAATTAATGGGGCGACTGGGAATAAGGAAGTAATTACGGGAAATCGCAGTCCTGGAACGGTCTATAGATTTTTTCCATTTGATGCTGACAAAGTCACTGTAGTGAAAGAACAGGAATCCTTTTCTGACATGCTGCATCGATTTCGCCCGCTTATTATACAAATTCTAATTCTGACTTTTTTATATAACATTTTTATATCGGTTGTGCCAATTTATATAATGTTGATTTACGACAAGGTAATTCCATCTGAGTCTGTAACCATGGCAATTAGTTTTTTTACGGGAATTGCAATATTTATTTTTAGCGCGCAACTCTTGTCCGTCGCGAGAATTAAAATTATCGCGTACATTGGCGCTAGAATGGATAAAACCATTGGCGAGTCTATAATCAGACATTTAGCTTATCTGGCGCCATCCTACACTGAAACCAACACTGTTGGGGTGCAGATTGCAAGAATAAAAAGCTTTGATAATATTAGAGATTTCTTCACGGGAAATATTGCATTAATGACGTTTGAGTTTCCATTTGCACTAATTTTCCTAATGATTATCTTTCTTTTGGGCGGGTGGTTAGGTTTTGTACCTTTGATTTTAGCAATGATTTTCTATGTGGTTTACCGTTTTGCTAATCCGATTGTTGAACGATTTATAAAAGCGCAATCAGTTCTTGGCTCTAACAAACAGACTTTCCTGTTGGAGACCTTTTTAAGATTAAGAGATATAAAACAAACAGGACATACGGGTGTATGGGAAGAAAAATTCAACAACATGTTAGTGGCGCTTTCTAAAAGCAGCTTTGATAACGCATTTTATAATTCAACTTTAAGTGCGATCTCAGAGACTTTTATGCAGCTTGCTGCGCTGGCCATGATTTCGTTAGGTGCGATGTTAGCAATGAACGATGTTCTTTCCTTGGGTGTGGTGATTGCGATCATGATGCTAACATGGAAAGTATTAAATCCATTAAAAGCATTCTTTTCTTCATTGCCAAAAATTGAGCAAATCATGAGCAGTGTTTCGCAAATTAACAAGCTTTTTACCATTCCAACTGAGATTACTGCGGAAAGAAAAGCAGTGGTAAATCCGAATGAAAAGGCAAAAATTGAGTTTAACCGTGTGACTTTTAGATATAGAAACGAACTTGCACCAGCGATATTAGGGGTAAGTTTTGTAATCCAACCTGGAGAATTAGTTTGTATCGCCGGACGAAATAGCGCCGGCAAATCCACGATGCTGAAACTAATTTTGGCGTTATATAAACCACAAGCTGGCAATATATTGATTAATGATATGAACATACAGCAATTTGATCCAATCGAACTGCGACACACCATTGCATACATGCCGCAAAATAATCAGATTTTTTACGGTACGATTAAGCAAAATATTTTATTGGGAAACATGGTGGCGACTGAAGATGACGTTGTGAGCGCAGCAAAACTAGCCGGCGTACATGATGCAATTATGCTTTTGCCAGATCAATATAATACGCGTCTTGGCGATCAAAAATCTACTGCATTTCCTGCCACGCTGATACAATTAATTATTTTGGCGCGCACATATTTGCGTAAAGCATCAATTATCTTATTTGATGAACCAGAAAGTGGCTTCGACGATAATATGGAAAAACGCTTTCTTGATGTTATAAATTTTAAACGTAAAGAGGCTACCATTATGTGGGTTACGCATAGACCTTCACACTTAAAGGTGGCGGACAAAATTATGTATTTAGCTGGAGGCGAGGTGGCATTATTTGGAGAGGCTGCAAAAGTTTTGGAAAGATTACCGAGGAACTTACTATAGAAGATGGATGAGAAACTGTCCGTAACAAAAGTAAGCAAACAACATAGTATCACGCATTTACTTATGTCGGAACGCTTAGCAGAGACTGGAAGCCCTAAAATTGTTAGAGCTTCCATTCTTAGTATTTGCTTTGTGCTTTGCGTTCTATTGTTTTGGGCACAATACACAGATATCGACGAAGTTGCGACTGCGACCGGTGAAATTGTGCCGCTTGAACAAATTATCCCTGTGCAGCACGTCGAGGGAGGTATTGTTTACAAGGTGTATGTTAAAGACGGAGTTAGCGTTGAAAAGGGGCAGCCTTTATTTGAATTAAATCCCGAGCCAAATACATCTGATTTGAACCGGCTTAAGAAGCGTGAAAATTCGCTTGAAGTAGCGATCTTCAGATTGCAATCGCAACTAAATGGCAAGGCTATAACTTATGAAGATATGTTGAATGCACTTACGTATAAGGACATTACTGAAAGCGGGTTGATGAACCTTGAAATATCGAATGCTTTGATGTACCAGCAACAACAATTACAGCAAGTTGCTTACAATAAAGCGCAATTGGCAACGCGTTTGGCTGAAGAAAGACTCAATTTGAAAAATAACAACGATCAACTTCTAGCCCTAGAAGAAAGGAAGAAGGTTATTGAATCGCAGCATCAAATGTACACAACATTAACCGAGCAAAAGGCAATATCAAAGGTAGACTTGCTCAATGTGCAAGAACGATTGCAAGAAGTGATCGGCAGCATTTTAACCATACGACAAAACCGCACCACAATTGAAACTACAATTTTAGAATTAGAAAACAAGTTAAAAACATTTGAGTTTGACAAAAATAACGCGGCTTTAAAGGAACTAAATGACGATACTTCGCAATTGCTTGAAGTCAGAGAACAGATATCACGCGCGCAAGTTGCAGTAGATCAGCTGAAAGTGAAAGCTGAAGCTGCCGGTATTGTCAAAGGCTTCGCTTTGCATCCCGGCGACGTAGTAACTGCCGGCACCGTATTATTCAACATAGTCCCTATCGATAGTAAATTAATTGCGGAAGTGAAAGTTACAACCACCGATGTAGGGCATATTAAGGTCGGTGATCCTGTGCAGATTAAAGTTGGAACCTATGACTTCGCTACCTACGGAGCATTGGAAGGTACGCTGACAAGTATTTCTGCTTCAACATTTTTGGATCCAGACAAAAAGCCTTATTATAAATGCGATGTATCGTTGCCAAAAAATTACCTTGGCGATGATCCAACGCGTAATTTAATCTTTCCAGGTATGACTGTGATTGCAGAAATTAAGACCGGCAAGAGATCTTTGTTGCATTATATGCTTAAGCCCATTAATAGAACCTTCACCGAAGCCTTTAGAGAAAGGTAGGATTATGATATTAGACGAACCTTACAACTCCTGGTTAGTGAAAAATGTCGGTGAGAACATCGATGAAAATACACGCTTTGTGGTTAAGGTGGATGCGGTCACATCAGAAGGTTCAGTTCCGTTAAGTGTTGATTTTGATTTGGCTTGGTTCATTTTGTTGCATTCAACGGATACTGAGCAGATCAAGTTGGACGTGGCGCTTGCGTTATTGAAGAAACCTGGTTACTTGGCGCAGTTTCATGCAACTTTATTAATTCACGGTGCTAAACGTTTACTAGCAGAGTTCTTATTGTTCAATCCCGTAATTTGCGAGGGTTTGAAAGGGTATATAGACTTTACTTTGCTGAACGTGCCTATAGATTTTATAAGTCATGCACTACTTGTCAAGCGTAGCAATGATTTGGTGGAGACTATAGAAGTAGTAAATCAACGTCTACAGACTGTTAACCTAGTTCTTGATACAGGGTTTAAGTTAACGGGTGACGTACCGCCTAAATCCGTGGGGGTTGCGGTACATAAAGTTTTACTCATGGACATTGGCGATCAAAAGTTTACGCTAACAAAGCGCCTCTTGGATGCTGGCTTTCAACTATTTAGTGAAATTCCAGCGCAGAACAATGAAGTGGCGATGATGTTGATCGACAATCGATCGAATAATGATTGTATAGAAATGATAAAAGCTAACGCTCCAATATTTAAAACGCTGGTTTTCCAAGTTGCGGGCAGCACAGGTAGCAACATTGCCGATTATTATTACTGGGTTAGGGAAGATATGAAAGCAGTGGACTTTATGCGTAGTACTCTGAACCTGGATATTACCCCATGAGTTCGATATAATCTATGTTATCCAAACCAAAGTAGAGTACCGGATTTTACCTATGAGTACCAAATTACCCGCGCTAACCAATATTGAGCTGCCAGCCAACAGTATAGACGCCTATATTCAGCGCGCTAACTCAGTTCCTATGCTTACCAAGGAACAAGAATACGAGTTGGCAAAGCAATGGCAGGAAGAGCAAAATCTGCAAGCCGCGCAAGGGCTAGTTTTGTCCCACTTGCGATATGTTATTAGGGTAGCTAAAAATTATATGGGCTATGGCCTGAATCTGGCAGACTTAATTCAAGAAGGCACCATTGGCCTGATGAAGGCAGTTAAAAAGTTTGAACCAGAACGCGAAGTGCGCTTGGTAACTTTTGCTATGCACTGGATTAAAGCAGAAATTCACGAATACATTATTAAGAATTGGCGCATTGTAAAAATTGCTACCACCAAAGCGCAGCGCAAATTATTTTTTAAATTACGTTCTAAAAAGAAAGATTTAACATGGCTTACTAATGCCGAGATAGCAGAGATTGCCAGAGATCTGGGCGTTAAAGAAAAAGAAGTTATACAAATGGAAGCTAGAATGGCATTTGATGACACCGCGTTTGATTTGCCAGATGATGATGATGGCCAAGATCGTATTTCATATTCACCAGTAGAATATTTAGAGCACAAGTCAGCTAGTCCTGAACAAGAGTTAGTGAATGATAACTGGCAAGATAAAGTGCAAACTGATTTGCAAGCAGCGCTTAAGCGATTAGATGCGCGTTCTTTGTACATTCTGCAACGTCGATGGCTAAATGATGACGAAAGCAAAGCAACATTAGAAGAATTGGCGCAACACTTCTCTGTGTCTAAGGAACGCATACGACAAATAGAAGCAAAGGCTATGGGTCAAATCAAAGAGCAGATCGCCGTAGATACGGAAGAGTAACCCACCAAAAGGCAAAAGACGCAGATTTCTGGTCAAGACCAGAATTGACTTTAGATCGTAATCCAGGTAGCCTCTCGTTTTAACACTCAGCAAGAGGTTAAAAAATGCTAGCATTGTTAGCGCTAGAAACCGGCCAAATTTTTTATGGTCGGGGCATAGGTATTACAGGGATTAGAGTTGGTGAAGTAGTTTTTAATACAGCCTTAACTGGATATCAAGAAATACTGACCGATCCATCATATACACAACAACTTATTACTTTTACTTATCCGCACATTGGCAATACTGGGATCAACGAACAGGATCATCAGTCACAAAAAATTTATGCTTCGGGTTTGATTGTTAAATCACTTGCCAAATATGTGAGCAACTGGCGCGCAACAATGAGCCTGGCAGAATTTTTAATTCAACAACAAATAGTTGGTGTTGAAGATGTAGATACGCGCGGCTTAACTAAATTATTGCGCGAGAACGGATCGTTGCGTGGCTGCATAATGTCAGGTATTGTCGACGAACATTATGCTATTCAGCAAGCCAATGCATTTCAAGGCTTAAATAACACTGATTTAACTGGTGCTGTAACTACTGATGCCACATACATTTTTAATAAAGCGTCCAGCGGCACAAATATTGTAGTGATGGATTTTGGCGTAAAGCGCGGCATTTTAGAATGTTTGGCAAAATATCCATGCAATATTATTGTTGTGCCAGCTAATACTTCGGTGTCAGAAATTTTGGCATTGCAGCCACATGGCATACTTTTATCGAACGGACCTGGCGATCCTGCAGCTTGTGAGAACATAATTCAAAATATAAAAATTTTGCTCGCAGCGCGGCTCCCAATATTCGGCATATGTTTAGGTCATCAATTATTGGCGTTAGCCTTAGGTGCTAGCACTTACAAAATGGCATTTGGGCATCATGGCGGGAATCATCCGGTAATGGATTTGCGTAATCGTAAAGTTATGATTACAAGTCAAAATCATGGATTCGCGGTAGATGAAATGTCATTGCCGCAAGATTTAGAAGTTACGCATCGATCATTGTTTGATCAAACATTGCAAGGCTTTAAACACAAAGAATTACCAATATTTAGTTTCCAAGGGCATCCTGAAGCATCACCAGGACCACATGATGCCATGGGTTTATTTGAAGAATTTGTATATGCCGTAAGGAAAAGTAATGCCACAGCGCTCGAACTTGCATAAAATCTTAATTCTTGGTTCTGGTCCTATTGTAATTGGACAAGGATGTGAATTTGACTACTCAGGTGTGCAGGCATGTAAAGCATTGAAAGCCGTTGGATATCAAATTGTTTTAGTGAATTCAAATCCTGCCACGATTATGACTGATCCGGATATGGCAGATCACACGTACATTGAGCCTATAACATGGCAAAGTGTAGCAAAAATAATTGAAGTTGAGCGACCAGACGCGATTCTTTCGACCATGGGTGGGCAAACAGCCTTAAATTGCGCTTTAGAATTAGTTGAGCATGGCATACTTGCACAATATAACGTTGAACTAATTGGTGCAAACAAAGATGCGATTAAAAAAGCGGAAGACAGAGAATTATTTCGTTTAGCTATGCAAAAGATTGGCTTAGAAATGCCGATTTCAAAAGTTGCGCATAATCTTGACGAGGCATGGCAAATTCAAAAAAGTCTTGGATTTCCCTGTATAATTCGCCCTTCTTTTACATTGGGTGGTAGCGGTGGTGGTATTGCGCGTGATGAAAAGCAATTTGCTGAAATTTGCGAACGCGGTTTTGCGTTGTCCATGAATCACCAGTTGTTGATCGAAGAATCATTGTTGGGATGGAAAGAATACGAGCTAGAAGTGATCCGCGATGCAAATGATAGTTGCATTATTGTTTGCACCATAGAAAATTTAGATCCTATGGGCGTACACACCGGAGATTCCATAACTGTAGCTCCGGCGCAAACGCTAACCGATGTTGAATATCAAAAAATGCGCAATGCCGCGATTGCAATATTACGCGAAATTGGTGTGCAAACTGGTGGAGCAAATGTGCAATTTGCGGTAAATCCACAGAACGGCCGAATGATAGTAATTGAAATGAACCCGCGCGTGTCACGTTCATCGGCACTTGCATCTAAAGCTACAGGATTTCCAATTGCCAAGATCGCCGCACTGTTAGCGGTTGGGTACACGTTAGATGAACTACAAAATGACATAACTAAGGGCATGATCCCGGCTTCGTTTGAACCAACTATAGATTACGTAGTAGTTAAGATCCCGCGTTTTAATTTTGACAAATTCGCAGCATTGAATGTACGTTTGACCACGCAAATGCATTCCGTAGGCGAAGTCATGGCCATCGGCAGCACATTTCAAATGGCGTTGCAAAAAGCTTTGTGCAGTCTAGAAATTGATCTATCTGGCATGAATCCACAGCTTTACGTGCATAATGCAATTACTGAAGAAACAATTATCCATGAGTTGCAAAATGCAGGATCGCTACGTTTGTTATACGTTGCGGACGCATTTCGTGCGGGGTTTAGTCTAGAGCAGATTCACCAGCACACTGCGATCGATCCATGGTTTTTAGATCAAATTCGTGATTTATTGAGCATTGAACAAGCAATTAAGAGTTACACATTTAATAAAATTGCCAAAACCGACCTGTTGCGCTGGAAGCAAGCGGGCTTTTCAGATGCGCGTATTGCCAGTTTGCTTGAGGTAAGCGAAGAGATAATACGTGAGATGCGCTGGCATGTAGGTTTAACTCCAAAGTTTAAACGCATCGATAGTTGTGCCGCAGAGTTTCCTGCCACTACCGCATATTTATACGCTACATATGATGGTGATTGCGAAGCACAAGTTTCGCATCGCACGAAAGTAATAGTGTTAGGCAGTGGCCCAAATCGCATTGGCCAAGGTATTGAATTTGATTATTGTTGTGTGCAAGCGGTGCAGGCTTTGCAACAACATGGCATCGAAGCAATCATGATTAATTGTAATCCAGAAACAGTATCTACTGATTATGATATTTCGGATCGCTTGTATTTTGAGCCATTGACTATAGAAACAGTTTTGGAAATCATCCGCATTGAAAAACCGCTGGGTGTAATTCTACAACTTGGTGGTCAAACTCCGTTAAAACTCGCAGCACAGCTGCAACAAAACAATGTTAAAATTTTAGGTACTTCGCCTGCCACTATTGATCTCGCTGAGGATCGCGGTAAGTTTAGCAAAATTATTCAAAAATTAGGCTTAAAACAGCCTGAAAATGCAATGGTGCATGATCTCGCTTCAGGCTTGATGGCTGCAAACGTGCTGGGCTTTCCTTTGATGCTGCGTCCGTCGTATGTATTAGGTGGCAGAGCAATGGAAATTGTAGCCAATGAACAAGAACTTACATCATATCTTGCCACATTATTTGCTATGACCAACCATGCACCTGTATTAATTGATTGTTTTTTACAAGATGCCATAGAAGTAGATGTTGATTTAATTGTCGATTCTTTTGGTAAGGTTATTGTTGCTGGCATAATGGAACATGTTGAACCAGCTGGCGTTCATTCTGGTGATTCAGCGGCATCTTTGCCGCCCTACACTTTGTCCGAACAGCTGCAAGAAGTGATCAAGCAGCAGGCATGCCAACTTGCTACAGAGTTACGTGTGATTGGCCTAATGAACATACAATTTGCGATACAAGCCAATGAAGTTTTTATCTTAGAAGTGAACCCGCGCGCTTCGCGTACTATTCCTTTTGTGTCAAAAAGCCTCGGTTTGCCCGTCATCAAGCTTGCCATAGATTGCATGTTAGGCAAGGCATTGCGCGCTGAGAATGCATCTGCAGTACATAAATATTTTTCTATTAAACAATCGGTATTTCCCTTTAATAAGTTCCCGGGTGCTGATCCATTGTTAGGTCCGGAAATGCGCTCTACAGGCGAAGTTATGTGCTTTGGGACTTCGTTTGCTGAAGCATATTTGAAAACCATGCATGCGGTATCC
>DATIHV010000116.1:0-1805 GCA_035480295.1 Gammaproteobacteria bacterium | reverse complement strand
CTAATTGGCGCAAAACATCCAGAGTTTGCAGATTTAATAATTCAGCTTCCAGCTCACCATCGGTCCAAATCACTGGGCCTAATGCAATTCCTTGTAACTGGCGTTGCGCAGCCAACTCAAATTGCTCGGCAAATTCAGCATAATTGTCACGGACTAAGGTAACACCGCCCGCACCAGCATGCCCACCACCGGCTAACAAAAGCCCTGGTTTTTGCTGCATTATCCACTGCAATGCATTTCCGACATGAAAGCCCTCGATACCACGAATCGATCCGGTTAAGGTGCTTTCTTCATCCTGCTTCACGGTTAAAAACACGGTCGGCCTGCCAAAACTTTCTTTAATGCGGCTTGCAGAAATACCATGCACGCCAGCGTGGCCTGCAGCTAAAAATATGCACAAACTAAAGCGTCCCAATTGGGTTTGTTGATCGGCAATTACCAAGCCTTGCTGCGTAATGTTATTTTGAATGCCTTTACGTATAGCGTTTTGTTCTTGCAAATACGTTACCCATTGTTGCGCCGAAACATCATCTTCCGCTAACAAATAACTTACAGATCCAAAGGCTGTAGCCAATCTACCATCACTGTTCAATAAAGGCCCTATTTTAAAGCCTAAATCTTCAGCAGTAACAGTACCATTGCACAACGGTTTAACCGCACGCCAACATGGTTTAATGCCGGCGTTGATTAATTTCAACCCACAATTTACGATCGCGCGATTGTTATAACTGCGCGCCATACTTACACAGTCCGCCACCGTCCCAACTGCTACAAAGTCTAAACTATCGGTAATTTTAATGTCATCACTAATATATTGACGGCGGATTAATTCTAAACGCGTCGCAGCCATTAATAACCACGCAACCATGCAGCCGGCAATATATGGATCTGGATACGCGCAATCTTCGCGCGTGGGATTTAAACACGCGAACGCACTAACAGGTGGCCCAGCTAAAGGCAATTGATGGTGATCAGTAACGATTACATCTATATTTACAGCTTTTAATAGCGCGATGCGCGGTTCATCACTAGAACCATTGTCTGCGGTTACGAGCAATGTTGGCCGTGGCGTATCCTCTAAAATGCGCTGTGCGACTTTTGCGGATAAGCCATAGCCCTCGGTTAATCTATGCCCAATATAGGATCGAATTAACTCCGTCGGATGCTTAAATTTATGCACTAAATTGTAAAACAACACCGCGTGACTAGTTTGTCCATCGCAATCATGATCGGTTTCAAGGCCTATGATTTCGCGATTAATAATGGCATCCGCTAAACGCACGCTAGCTTTTTGCATATCTTGCATAGCAAGCGGGTGATCCAAGCAGCTTAGTTTTGTGTCTAGCATTTGCGTAAGATTCAGCACACCAGGCTTAGGGCGTGCAGCTAAAATACGCGCTAATAATGGATGTAAACCCTGCGCCTGTGCTTGCTGTAAAACCTCTAGATCTCGCTGCCGTGCTTGAATTTTAGGCTCTGGGATGTTTACAGTATGATCCATGGCAAGTCCTTTAAATATTGATGTTGTCAGCAGAATGATATCAACCCGCAACAACCAATTTTTCGATAATTTTTGGTAAATCTTGCCACGGCATTGCATACACATTATCGGCAAGCATCATAGGTAAATTGCAGCGACAAATTATATAACATGGACCAGATACTTTATATTCTTCTTTAAAAAGTAACAAATGCTTAATATCTGCAACTGTTGGTTTTTCAGTCCATTTTACCTCGATTGGCAAATAACTAGAATTAAAATTATTGACGTAATCTACTTCTGGGCCATCGTGCGAGCGCCAAAA
>DATIHV010000115.1:0-7351 GCA_035480295.1 Gammaproteobacteria bacterium | reverse complement strand
AACAATCCATTATTAAAACCAGTTAAACAAAAAGGCACGGTAGGGATAATTCCTTACTATCAAATCAAAGGTAAAACATACGTATTTCTAGGCCAAGAATTACCCGGCGGCAAAAAAGAAGCTGCAGCGACTTTCTCAGACTTTGGCGGCAGCATGAATCCGGACGGCAAAACAGTATTGGCGCATGCCCTACGCGAATTTAAAGAAGAAACCATGCGGCAAATACACTTGAGTGATGATGATGTACTCAAAAATGGTTATTTATTATATAAAAAGACTGACAAAGGCCGTGGCATTTACTACATATTTGTTAAATTTTCAGAGAAACAATACAATAAAGCAAACAAAATTCACGTTGCAAAAGTGCGCCTTAAAGCTTCCAGCGCACCAAACTCGCATTTAGAAAAAGAATCTTTTGCGTGGATGAGTTTAGACGATTTGATGCAGCAAGCCGTACCTGCACCAGTTGCTAAGCCCGAAGACACTAGTGCACAAGAGCCAATCACTCCGGTTGTCACAGAACAGCAACGCTTTGCAGTGCATACACCGGATGGTGAAACAATGAGTATTTTAGTGCGCGGGTATTTCTTACAGGATTGTTTGCAGCATCCTGATATGCCAGCGCTGGTAAAACAACTAAAATAGTCACACTTTAGCTACATACATTTTCACCAATTGATGTAAATTTACATATTGCTCAGGCTCGGCCACAGCATAGGCTCTCTGCAGAGACAGCTTGTAAACTAATTCCTCTATACTGAGCTTTATCCTATTTTTTGGCACCCCACGTTGCAATTGTTGATCAACTTCATCTAACAACAAGAACGCAGCAATAAATGTACCAGTTCTACCAACGCCAGCGCTGCAATGTACAGCGACAATATCGCCTTTTTTATAATCTTTACGCACCTGTTCTACCATTTGCAGAAGTAACTCGGGAGATGTTCCGGAAAAATCTAACCAGGAATCTGTTGCATAATACAATACTGAATACGGTTGCGTTTGCGTAGGATCTTCACCTTCCAGCTTAAACGTTAGTAACTGTTGTTCATTTTTATTAACGTTAACTGCATCGCGCCAATAGTTTTGCGATTTAAAGCCATGATCTTCATCTCTTGTTAAACGCACTAATTGTTTCACATCATAATTGACCAGCAAGCGTAAAAAGTTGCCTACATGCTCTGGCTTTTGCGGTCCTTCTAAAGCCAAAAATCTATGTCCATTTAGGATTACGTTAGATGAATTGTAACTCGGATGGGTGTGATTGTATTCGAACGCCATATGGTGCAAAACTTTGTAGCAGCCATTACTCAATAATATCTGTGAGCGTTCATATTCCATTCTTGAACGTTGCGGCAATTCGCCAAAGTTTTCATAATAAACATTCTTTCTGGTTTTTTTAATTTCCAAGAATTTCGCAGCGAGCTCATCGTCTTTAAAGTCTGGCGCATAACGAACAAACGTACGGTTCTGTGCAAACTCTTTCCAGCGTTGCTGGAAACCGTCATTAGCTTGTTTAAAATTTAGATCAATTCTTTGCCTGGATAACGCAGGCATTATGCGTGGGACATCCGCAAAACAAATTGCGGATGCTGTGCAAAGCACCAATAAAGTCACTAGCTTCATTTTTAATTTCATTTTTTAACCCCCAGTCAATCCTGGCCACCAACTGTTATCCCATGTATCCTTATCATGTGTATCCGTAGTGCTGGATACTGATTGCTGAGCACCGCTACCCTGTGTCTCAGTGGTACTAAATGCTGGTTGATTAGCGCCGAGCCTGTTACTGTTCGCTCCGCTCCAGATTAACGTAGTGTTGCGACCAAGTTGATTCGCTATGGTTGGAGGTAAATTAACTGGCGCAGAGTTATTTCCACTGACCGATGCTGGAGTTAAAGCGCGATGGTAAGGACGCTGCGCAATTCCTGTTGCTAAAGCAGCTGTTATTGCACCTACAGTACTTCTATACGGCCACATAACAAACCACATTGTGCTTGCCAACAAACTTTTTATTTGCGAAAGAGCAGTTACATCCCACTTGGCTTGCTCTCTGTTAATCCGGTCATAAAAAGCTGTTTCAACAGCATATAGAAATTTTGTGGAATCGGTGACGTCGTTTCCAGGTTCTGCAAACTCTCTTCTTAAATTCGCGTGGGCTTCTTTTAGATGTGCTGTCACAATTGGTTCAATATGTGAAAGAAGATAGTTTGTAAAAGTTGACATCGCAAGTGCAGTGCTTATATTTCCGTCAGTAGTATTAAAGTGGCCCATTAACATTTTTACTCTTATTAAAGCATTTGCTTTTTGATCCCAATATCCACGTTCGGCAAGCGACCTGATCCAAGCATCGTAAATGAACGCTCTACATAAGCGATCTAAATCACTTTTTGGTAAATCAATAGTTTCTTTATCTCTGTAATCAAAAGCAATTCTAAAAAACAATAAAACATCCATGACGTAAAAATTGAACGGACGACCTTTGGATGCGTTTTTATCGTGAGCATCAGCTCTATCAGTGTATCCCCAAAGTGTCGAAAAAAGGTTATCAACATCCCTTCTATATGCTACAAAATCATCGGCTCTTATTTGATTAATATAATTTGTAAGATCAAATTTTGCGTTAGCATCAGTAATAACAAATGGCTTAAGTGCAATGTCATTTGGCGTATAAGCACGATCTTGACCGTCTTGTTGATGACCGTCTAACATACGCAACAGACTCCATAAAACATTTCTCGTTGCAAGCAAATAGAATTGTTGCTCTCTTGTTGAATGTAGCGGGGCATATTCTTCAGTGAAATCTTCAAACATCTTTTTTCCTTGATTTTGTTAAAGAAATTGTGATCTGAGAATATCATGCAGTTTTAATATTGTCACGTAATGTAGCAACTGTCTCAGTTGACAATCTCGTAGCGTTTACTCGCATTTAATATATGCTAGATATAACCGCCCTAAAGTAAATCTATAGTAAATGCTACTTCACGCGACGGCTTGTTCTCAACGGTTTTAGTCTTATACCAACGTTGTTGCGTACACCCAACGATCTCATAAAACTTTATGCCCGCAGCATTTGCCTCTAAACTCCAAATAATACAACGCGCAAAACCTTGCTTGATCAAATATTCACATGCCGCCTGGAACAATGCTGCGCCAATACCTTGCCGGTGAAAATCCTGCAAAACATACAAAGCGTAAATTTCGCCATAATTATTAGCGATATCAGGTCGATCTTCTACTGCAAGTGCCGGTCCTGTATCACAAAATCCCACGATTTGCTCATCTACTTCTGCAACAAAACCTGTAACTTGCTTATTTTCTGCATAAAATTTTTCTCTGAATCCAACACGCGGCTGCCAATCAATGCCTTGCAAAAATGCATCGCTAAATATGCCTTTGTATGCTTGTTGCCAACAGATAGTGCTTACTTTGGCTATGTTTACGTGATCTTTTTCAGTTGCCTGTCTGATTTGATGTTTAAATTTGGTTACCATTATTAAATTCGCAAATTGCTTGATTATTTCAATATGTTGTGACAACATGAGCCACGCTTTGCCTAACATAGTTAGCAAAGCCACACAAGGATGGTTACCTACAGTGTTTTAACATACTATAAGGGGTTGACCATGAAAAAGTCACTATTATTCTTTACAATTCTATGTTCTATGTTTGTTAGTACCGCGCATGCAGCGGCTTCGTTGCATCACCGTCCGTTTGCGGGAGTAACGTTTGATGAATCACGCTATCAATACAAAACTACACCGTCATTCCATGACTGGAATGAAGCTGTAGGTATATTTGGTGGCTACCGCTGGACTGATTTCGGCGTGCAAGCGAGTGCACAATATATGCGTCCAATTCATGCTCGCAGCAACACCACTCCGGTGACTGTTGATGTGCATGCGTATAATTTTGCGTTAGATGGTTTGTATTTTTACAAATTATGCAATAGATTAGAATGGAAAAGTCTATTAGGATTAGGCGTAATGACTAACCACTTTTCGGTTAAGCATTATGATGGCTTAGGATCTGCTACTACAACTGGCGTTGGCGCTAGAGTTGGTACTGGCTTGCAGTATCAATTTACCGATCACTTCGTTGGTGAAGCAATGGTGAAAGGCCAATATCCAGGCAACAAAGCCATTAACAATGTAGTGGGCGTGTCATTAGGCGTAGCCTACGTGTTCTAATTGTTTACAAGAGTCCAGGTGAACCATTGTAGGTGTTGTGCCTACAATGGTTCTGTCTTTTACAGTCGTGCTGTAAGTGTCGTCTTCGGTTGTAACTCGCGCACTTTGTCTAATACTTTATCTGCCATTACTGTACTACACATAGCAAGACTAGGATTTGCAGCCTTTTCAACATGCAGCAATTTGTCATTGGCATCATAAATCGCAAACGCACGATGGCTTACAAAGCCTAAACGATGGCCAGCCCATAGCAATAAACCGTTCGCATTAATATCTTCTAGACCTGGATTAGCAACACCCACAATAATCGGCATATCATCGTTCAGTTTAACCCTAGCATCCAAATCTTTCTCCGGCAACGAATCCGGCATTAGCTGTGACAGGCCACGCTCTGCTAGTAATCGTCTCATCCAGCTACACAAAGTATCTGGCTGGCCGCCGGTTTCAAAAATCATAATATCAATGCCTGCCGCTTTAAAACCACGTAAAATTTCCGGCTTCATAAAGCTTGGCACATGCACACCGCTGCACACCGGAGTTTCCTCTAACGGAAAATATACCTTAACCTTACCTACGCCCTTCAAAACATCTGTATAAATAGTTTCTTGTGGTTTAACCTGCCCATTCTCTAGTGCAACATATCCAAATGGCATTGAATAAAATTTACCTTCCTCAACTGGCTCACGCACTCGCACCTTCTTAACGCGCAACTCACCAGACAGCATTTCGTCAAGGTCTAGTTCGTTTAGTGGTTTGATTCTATAACGTCGAATAAACGCGGCGTGTTCTTGTTGCGCTGCGAGCAAACGCATTGAAGCTTCGGAGACTTTACTTGCGCTAGCAGTTGCATTTGCTGTTACGCTAAACAGGCAACCACATGGAGGTGAGGAACTATTTTGTACCTGATTTAGTTGGCGTGCGAAAGTATTGTAACGAGTATTCCCTTTGTTAAGGGCGGAAAAAAGATTTGATCTTAGAACTGGCATATTTCACCTGCTATGATTACTACTTAAGTTAAATCTCGCAGAAGTTATGCAAAGCGTCAACTAAAGAACGTTTACTCACCCATACTCGTCGCCATTTGAATTTATGCGTTGTTGCCATCGTCGCTCGCATCCTCATTTACTATGTGTAAACTCCGGTGCTCGCTCCTCGGCGCCTAGCCTAAATCCAAATGGCTTAGAGTATGGGGCTAAATATGACAGCCAGGTGAGTAAACCAATCGCTACCTCCAATGTTTAGTAACTTGCTCTTGATGATATTTAAACCAACCAAGTCTATATCCAACTTCAAAATTTGTACTGCAATCCAACTTATGTTTTATATTTGCCATGTGACTATTTACTGTGTGCAGACTAATTTCTAGTTTCCACGCGATTTGTTTGGCCCGTTGGCCGATCATCATTAATGCGACGATCATTGCTTCGCGTTGGGTTAAATAGATTGGTTGTTCTTTGCCCGGTAACATTACCTTAAATTTTTTACTATCTGTAAACGTTATTTTCTTTATTTCTTGCGAATCTGTCATAACTACTTCCTTAGACTACGAGATTAACATTTCTCCTTGGTTGTATTTATACATTACGATTGTATTATATACAACAAAAGTAGTAAAAATAGGGAATAGATACACAGATATCCATTCTAAATTGACACAAATACAAAACCTCGTTACAGTAGCCATTATGTCTAAAGCTATGCAAGAAAATATAAAACGCCAATTACATGCGCAGAACATGACCGCTGCAGAATTAGAACGCCGCACCGGCATTCCACACGCGGTAGTCAATATTTTGCATGGTCGATCCAAAAACCCGAGCATTAAAACTGCGCAAGCTATTGCTAAAGAGCTTGGTTGCTCGGTAGAAGAGTTGTTAAGCGAAGGTACGGAAACAGCGCCTAAGCAAAACCATGTTTGGGATCAAAGGCTATATACTGATACATTCAATACGCTGTGTAAGCAGATTCAAGAGCTTAAGCTGCAGCCTAGCGCGGAGCAAGTTGCACAATGGTTAACGGATGCCTACAACTATGCGCTTGGCAACAAAGATCGCAACGTTGATATTCGTTTCATACAGTGGCTGCTGGAACGCGCGGTTTAAATTGCCGCAATCTGGCGGTTAGGCTATAATTTCGAAATGGTGCCCGGTGTTTCTTGCTCTGCAGAACCTGGGCGTTTTTTTGGACACACTGAAAAACTATACTTTCATCTAAACTATATCCATCCATAATTTTGCTACTGAAGCAAAACCCAACATATCAAATTAAGCCTCAAGCCTCCTCAAAGTAGCTTTCCAGCCGTATAACATTATTTACCACCTGCTGCGTAAAACTAAGTGCAATGGTATTACCGCTGTACGCAGTATGTGTGTGCTCTAAGGTGCCGTTTTCTTGTGCTAACAAACTTTGAATATGGCTCCAACCTTTAGCACGCACATCTGCACTGGATTGAATTTCGGCTTTATGCTGCAAGGAAGAGTAAAAGCCGTTATCGGTAAATTTGAAGGTAACTGTCTGCACATTATCTGTTAAATTTGTCACCACAACCTGTAGCATCACGCAAGAATGCGTTGGTAATTGCTGCAGAATTTCAGATAACACGCCCGACAGGATTTGCATTAAACGCAAGCGATTGCCATATATTTGTAATGCTAATGCATCCGGAGAGGGAAATTTCATTTCAATTTGCCTGGCTATAGCCAATTCGGCATTGACTGTTCGAACGTCGGTAAGTAATTGGTGTAGGTTAATTGTTGTACTGGTCTGCGCGCCGTCAGCAGTCAATACGCCGTATTTAAATTGTGTTTGATTGGCGCTTTTTAGTACTACTATATTTTCGCGCAAGGATTTAATCTGCTCTGTTGCTTCCGTTAACGCTAAGTCTTGCCGTTGGTAAGTCGTATATTTTTTGTGCATAAATGCTAACACTATATAGATCACTAAAATTATCAACCCGCAGCTAGCACTAAACGTTATTACACCAATCCAGTATGCAGTTGGACGTAATACTATATCGGGCGTCATTAATTTTGTGCCATTCAGCTGAAAATCAAAAAATTTATTATACGGAACTCGTTGTGTTATAGATGCTCGCAGTGCGTCTAATGCCAAACTGGTATCAAGATGCCCATAATAATTCTGCTCTAAATCAGTAATGCCCAAGC
>DATIHV010000114.1:0-5883 GCA_035480295.1 Gammaproteobacteria bacterium | reverse complement strand
CTATGGGTTGTGGCGCCTGAGGATTTGTTGGTCTTAATGAGCTGCCGCCGCCTGTTGATGATGACATGATTGCATTGCCTCGTATATATCTTTAAATTCTACATACTTTGATTCTCCTTATAGGTAAAAGTTCAATTTTCGCTGCTTATACAACCAGACTGTAATGTTTGTTGCTGTACTTACACGCTTCACATTTTACAAAGCATACCGAACCCCATATAATTCCCCGCTGGCTAACAAATACGACGGTTTAGGGAATGCTGCTTATGCCAAAAAGACTCGACAACAGAAGTGACGGGAAATCTGTGCATACTGCACCTATTACAATTAGCAGCGCCACGTGGCAGCCGGAATACCCACAACCTCCTTTGCGAAATAGTTCGGGTGAGGATACAAACATGCCAGACATGCCGTTGGCTACATCACCCGTGCCTCTAATATTTAGTTCTGCTGTTGCCCGTGCGCGCTTATTCTATGACGAGGCATCCAAATCGCCAATGCTAACCCTGGAAAGCTATAGCGAATTAACGCGCCTGGCTGCTAAATCATTAGATGAAATATATGATGGTGACGACGACCTATATAGCGTCGCAGATAATGTGCGAACTACATATTCTGTACGTGACGCTAACGATAAGGATGATGCTTTTTCTGTGAAAGCACTTGAATTTGAGCATTCAGAAGACGAGGATCAGACCATCTCTGAACCGGCCGTTACACAAGCCCTGCTATTGCCGCCAGCTAAACGATTAAGACCAGCAAGCGCATAGCCTTGATGGCCATCTACTCTATTCCTGTTCCACTTCAAATGGCTTAATAGGCTTATTCTTTGCGGAGGCGTGTCTAGCCCGGAGCTCTATATCTATATATTTGTCCGTAATGGCGCTAGAGCTATGCCCGGCGTCATCGCGCACATGCTCACGCGGACGAATTTTAACGTCATCTGAAATCCCCGTATGGCGTAGCCAGTGTGCGGTGGCAGATTGTAATTGCTCGGCATCTTGGCCGTGACCATTTTCATGCATACGCAGGATAGCGCGATCAAAGCAGCTTTGCGTTATAGCTCGGATCTGCCTAGTGCTAGATATGGCGCCGCTGCCTTTATTGCGTAGTAACAATGGTCGCATGTCGCTGGGAGAAGGCAGGGGGGTGAGGTTTAGGCTGGTACGATAGCGTTGCAGAGCCTCCAGCATTTTATTACTTACCGAGATGGCTCGTTCTTTGTTGCCTTTGCCCACAGTAGTAAACCACCAGTTGCCATCTAAATCTTGATGAAAGTCGCGCATCTTCGGGATCCAGCGCTGGCTGGCAGTTAATTCTGAAATACGTAAGTACATGGCGTATAGGGCTGTCATGATAAATAAAGTTCGCTCGTGCGCTGCAGGTTTTTCTGCCGCCATTATCTCTGCAGTTTCGATTACATATGACCATTGCAAATCAGACAAACGTCTAATAACTGTAGTGCTTTGCTTTTTACGAATAAATTTACTTTTTTGCCGTAATTGGCTAATCGGGTTTGCTTCTAAATGACCTTCTTGCATTAAGAAATTAAAAAAACTGCTATCTATAGCCAATAGCTCGCGAATGGCGCGTTCGGACAATGAATATTGCGCAACTTGCGGGGCCACACCATTTTTAAATTCAGCTTTAGACACTGATACTACAAATGGGCGCCACTCTGGATTCGCAACACTTGTGCCGTTTTTTTGTATAAAGCGCGGCACATTTTTAGTACCGATCCAAGCTTTAGGCGGTGCTTGGCAAAATTCTAGGTATTGTTCAATATCCGCGCGCGTTAAACTTAACAATGAACGGCTTTGGATCAACCATGCCCATTGTAATAAACGCTCAATTTCGCGCCTGTAAGCATTGAAGGTTGCTTCACTGCCACGGTAACTTAACAGAAATGATTTGCCGAATGCGTAGTCTTGAGGGTGTTGCATATTGCTTGGCACAAAATTTGGATTTGCGAGCATGTTAGCTAGGCTGTCGAATAGCGGTTCTGGAATTGGAAGCTTTGTAGCTTTTTTGCTCATACGTTCATTCCGAATTTATTTGGGCTGGGTTACAGGCAATGTTATTACAAACGTTGTCCCTTTGCCAACGGTTGATTCCACCTGCATGTCGCCGTGATGCTTCTGCACAATAATGTTGCGACAAACTGACAATCCTAATCCAGTGCCTTGACCAACAGGTTTGGTAGTAAAGAATGGTTGGTAAATTTGATCCATTATTTCTTTCGGCATACCTTGGCCATTATCGCTAATGGTGATGGTAATTTTTTGATCGCTTATCTTGGCTAAAGATATTTTCAGGATCTTTTCTGGTTGTTGTGGATCCATGGCTTGTACGGCGTTGCGGATCAGATTTAGTAATACTTGTTGAATTTCTAATGGATAACAGTCAATTTCGATATCACTGCTATCAAGTGATTTTTGTAATTTGATTTCTTTAAAATCGATGTGATCTTGAATGGCTATATCATTCGATGAAAGCTGCAGCGCGTCATTGATAATTTCAACTATGTTATGCTTAGTCATATCTGCGGTAGAGCGGCGAGTAAATTTGAGCATATTCTTTACTATGGCGGATGCGCGTTCGCCAGCAGAACGAATGCTGTCTAGAAATTTAATTATTTCGCGTTGCTCTAGGTATTCGTGTTGTTTGGATAAATCAACTTGTAACTTGGCAGCGGCCTCTTTATTTGCCTCCAAGTTAGGATCTAAGCGGCGGATAATGTTTTGCGAACTTTGCATAATCGAGGCTAGTGGGTTATTTATTTCATGTGCAACCCCGGCGATAGATGCGCCAACTGAAGCGAGCTTTTCAATCTGTGCCAGATCATTTTCTTGCTTAACTTGCGATGTAACGTCGTCGATGCGTATGACCACTTCAGGTGGCGAAACCGCGGTTACAGGATATACGATGATGTGAAATAATCGATGTGCGCTATCTGGCACGTGAGCAATTTTCACATGTTGCACTTCTTGTTCTTTGTTTTCGGTTAATGCAGCTTCAACCAAATATTCGTATTCGCTGAACGCGGGAAATACCGCCAATAGATTTTGCTCCATTGCATCTTTGCTTTCTATGCCTGTGATCTGCGTCATATATTTATTCCAGCCTTGAATAATGTTGGTATTTGTTACCGACGTTAAGGCAGATGGCATGGTGTCAAAAATATTATTCAAGCGATTACGACTAGATGCCAACCGGTCTTGTGCTTGTTGCAGGGTTCTAGCCATTTCGTTGAAAGAATCAAACAGCGTATTAATTTCAGTTTTCTTCTCTGCGTTGCGCGTTTTGTAAATCAATTCCGATTTTAGATCGCCGCGTGACAATTGTTTAATCGCATCGGTAAGTTGTAACAATGGTTTTGATATAAAATAGTAACCTGCCCACAAAATAAAGATCCATAATGAAATGGTTTTAATGATTGCGTTTAAAATTATTAATATATACGTCTGACGTACCATTTGAAACACAACTTTATTGCTGGAATATAAAAACATTTTTCCAATTAATATTGTACGACCTAGCGCATCTTTATATTTCAGATCAAATTCGTCGGGTATCAAGCGGATTAGAGTATTCGTAACGGGGGTTTCTTCGCGCGTGTTTGGATTAACCTCTATAAGCTCGCCGACGTTGTTTTCCACTAAACCCATGCTGCGATCCTTCATTTCTAACATGGCTTCATTTTGCGGTATTTCGAGTTTTACCCCTACAATGTAGTGATTCGAAAACAAGCCCTTCAAGATTGTATCTAATTGGGCGTTATTAAATTCCCATATTGCCTGGCTTAAGCTATCTTTGGTCATGTTTTCAATATTGCGCAACGCAACGATAGTTTGGTGCTTGGACAATTCATATTCGAAGTCCATATGGATCAGGGTTACTGTGATGGTTACCATCAAGTAAATGGAAAATACAACTACTAACATCTGACGGGTAATAGAATGCTTTAAGATATAAGCAATACGCTTTATCTCTAATCGCAGCAAACTGTATCCGCGAGATATATTCATATAGTTAATTCAGCCAAGGTCGGCACCCAAACCTTTAGTTCATTAACTAAATTTAGAGCAAAAATGCGCTGCAGTCACGCTGACCGAGACTTTTATTGCGCTTGCAAACAATAGCCCATCTGTGTAAATTCAGGTTATACTCATCGCCATTTAACTAACGCTAGAGAGAAAATGACATGGTCGGTTTTTACCAACTTAGCCCAGAACAATTCGAAATTGCGGTAAAAGAGACCGTAGCTGCATACAAAGCGGTGACAAGTAAGGTAAAAACAATCCGTCCTGTTACCTGGGAAGGCTCGATTCAACCATTAGAAGAGGCATCTGAGAGTTTAGATAGCATCTGGAGCTTGTTAGAGCATGAAAATGCGGTCAGCAATACACCAGAAATTCGTGTTGTGTATGAAAATCTATTAAACATCATCACCAATCTACATACTGAAATATTACAGGATGAGCAGCTGTACAAAGTTTATTTAGATATAAGCGAAAGCAAATCTTTTGCGCATCTGTCTATACCACAGCGCACCATCATAGAACATGCGCTACGCAACTTTAAGCTTGGTGGTGTGAATCTGCCTGCTGAAAGCCGTGCCAAACTCAAAGAATTGCATGAACGTCTAAGCGCGCTAGAAAATAAATTTGCCAACAATGTATTAGATGCTACCGAAGGCTGGTCATATCATGTTACAACCGCGCAAAAAAACTTATTAGAAGGTTTGCCCGAGCGCGTAATAACCGAAGCTAAAAATAAAGCTATAGCACAAGAAAAAACTGGTTGGGTATTAACGTTAGATTTGCCTACAAATATTGCCGTAGCAAGTTATGCGCAAAATCGACAATTGCGCGAAGAGTTTTATGTTGCATATTATACTCGTGCATCTGATCAAGGCCCAATGGCTGGCAAATGGGACAATACGCAAAACATTGCTGAGATTTTAAAGATCCGCCAAGAGATTGCACACATTACCGGCTATTCGTCGTATGCCGATTATGCACTGGTGCCAAGAATGGCGAGCAATACAGGCGAAGTGAAAGAGTTTTTAAATAAATTGGCGGTGAAAGTAAAACCGCAAGCCGAGCGAGAATTTGCCGAGCTTAAAGCCTTTGCCAAGCAACTAGGCTTTGCGCAAGAATTTGCCGCTTGGGATGTGACGTACTATGCAGAGCGCATGCGCGAAAATAATTACAGCATTTCGGAAGAAGAGTTGCGCGTTTATTTTCCAGAGCCGCGCGTGCTAGATGGTTTATTTAAACTTACCAAAAATCTGTTTGGTATTGAAATTGTGCCAGTGCAAGATTTTAACAGCTGGCATCCAAGTGTGCGCATGTTTGAAGTAATTGACGAAAATAAACAATTACGTGGTCATTTTTATATTGATTTATACACGCGTGAAGGTAAACGCGGCGGTGCTTGGATGGCCGAATGCATATCTAGGATCCGTTTCGCAACCAATACGTTGCAAACGCCAATTGCTTATTTGAATTGCAACTTTGCACCGCCAAGTGGTGACAATCCAGGTCTGTTAACGCATGATGATGTGGTAACGCTGTTCCATGAGTTTGGTCATACGCTGCATCATGTGCTTACGCAAATTGACTATTATAGTGTTGCTGGCTTAAACGGAGTGGCGTGGGATGCAGTAGAGTTGCCGAGTCAGTTTATGGAAAACTGGGCTTGGGAATGGAGCGTAATACAAGACATAAGTAAAAACGTTCTTACCGGAGAGCCAATGCCGCGCGCCTTGTTTGATCGTTTGTTAGCAAGCAAGAACTTTCATGCAGGCATGCACTTGTCGCGTCAGTTGCAATTTGCTGAATTTGATTTTCGCATTCACGAAAATGTAGGCAAAGATGT
>DATIHV010000113.1:0-1642 GCA_035480295.1 Gammaproteobacteria bacterium | reverse complement strand
TTTAACTTTGAAGCTTCTTTAGAATGAACTGACCCAGTATAAATAATGCTGCCGCCCTTACCACGTTGGTACATATTTTTAAGACAAGCTTTAGTTGTTAGAAACGCACCATCCAATTGTATCGCAAGCATTTTTTTCCATTCTGAAAATGGCAACTCTTCTACCGGGGATATGTATTGAATGCCTGCATTACTGACCAGTATATCAACCCCACCATATGCAGAAATAACTTCCGCAATGCCGGATTCAACTTGATCTTCATTGGTAACATCCATGCCTATAGCCATCGCGGTACCCTTTTTGGCTTGGATTTCCTTTGCAGTTGCATCCGCTGCAGACAAGACCAAATCCGCAATCACCACCTTTGCGCCTTGCGCGGCAAATACTTCGGCCATGCGTTTGCCAATTCCGCTCGCCGAACCCGTAATAACGGCAACTTTATCCTTTAATAGCATCCTGCTAGTCCTCGTGGCTCCGATTTAAATTAAGTATAGGCAGTACTAAACCATTAGCGTAGGTCGGTATATAACTAACTAAAATAGTGTCTATGCTACGTAGAAATTACAGGGCAGCTATAGTAAGATAACAGGCTATGAACCTATACAAGCTTTTTCGCAAAACAACAATGATTTTGGCAGCGGTTGCTGTACCTCTGACATTGCTTATTACTACGAATATAGGCCTCAATGCGGTGTTTACTATAGTTACAATGTTCACGCCTGTGCAGTTTAGCTACGGGCAAGTATCAGGTAAAATCATAGGCGCGCCGATCAAAATAAGTAATGTAACTTTAATACACACTGGCCGCACCCTTAAAATTGAAAACGTCACTTTTGACTGGCAACTTAAGGCGCTGACGGCCAATAATATCCGCGGCCTAGAGCAATTTTTACCCTATGCCTCTAAAGTCGCCTATCAAGAATTTCTTATCAACAAAGCGTATGCGCAGATTAATTTTAAAGAAAATAGCCTTGTTTTTAATGTGCAGTTGTTTGGCCAAGCTGCACAAGCACCTTTACATGGCAACGTACGTCTAACTAACCACAACAGCATGTGGGATATAAATCACGCCGTACTAATGATTGGCGACAATGTAATAAATCTGCAGAGGCATAACGTCAAGCAGTATAAATGGAACATAACAATCAAGCAGCCAAATGTGATGTTTAAAAACAGTACTGGCACTATAATTGCACATGGCCACATACAAGATCTAAACACTACACCAAGCATACAAGCACATGTGCAAACCAAGCATTTTGCCATGAGTAATTACGCAGTAAACAATTTGCAAGCGCGTGTTAACTTGGTCATCCAGCCGTCGGCACCATTATTTGCTAACATTACGGCCAGCAATGTACGTTTTGATGCAACGCACTTGGAAGATATTAAGCTTTCCTTACACGGAGATTTAGCGCAGCATACTCTAAATTTTAATGCAATGTATGAAAATGAACCCGTAGCACTACATATCAAAGGTAGATTAAACGAGAAAATGTGGCACGCGCATGATCTGATGTTAGGATATAAAAAAGAGCAACTGGTTGGCACTAGCACTTATAATTTAAAAGATCGCAGCAGCACTACATCGCTTCGTGGCAGTATTGCAACATTCCCTACCACTGCTGTATTAAAGTTTACA
>DATIHV010000112.1:0-2146 GCA_035480295.1 Gammaproteobacteria bacterium | reverse complement strand
TGTTGATTCATGACTGCTGCTTGTGCGGTGTCGCTCATGTTTTTTATCTCCATTTCGTAAATTACTTATTCATTTTTATTGAGGCTGGATGCCAACATCCAGCCCATATTACTACTACTGACACGCCTCACAATCTGGATCGGTAATCAGACATGCTTTGGCTGTATTCACTGTAGGATCAGCTTGTACTGCATTTAATGTAGTATCGCTAATCGTTGATTTTTCTGCATTGGTTGCACCCATACTGCGTAAGTAATAGGTGGTTTTTAAACCGCGTGTCCAAGCGAGTCTGTATAATTGATCCAGTTTTTTGCCGGATGGTTGCGCCATATACAAGTTTAACGATTGTGACTGATCAATCCATTTTTGACGACGAGAACCAGCTTCAACCAGCCAGCTAGGATCAAATTCAAAAGCAGTCGCATAACGTTGTTTAATATCGTCTGGTATACGGCTGATATTGTGTACGCTGCCGTTATAATATTTCAGATCATTTACCATTACATCATCCCATAAGCCTGATTTTTTAAGATCATTGACTAGGTAGGGGTTAATCACGGTAAATTCACCGGATAAATTAGATTTCACAAACAGATTTTGGTACGTAGGTTCAATGGATTGTGAAACGCCACAGATATTAGCAATCGTTGCAGTAGGAGCAATCGCTAATACATTGGAGTTGCGCATTCCCACTTTTAATACGCGATCACGTAATGTTTTCCAGTCCAGAGTTTGTGTGCGATCTTGTTCGAAGTGAGCACCACGATGTTTGTGTAAAAGATCGATGGAATCAATTGGCAGAATTCCCTGGCTCCATAATGAACCTTCATAGCTTGAATATTTGCCGCGTTCTTCAGCTAAATGGGTAGATGCTTCTATCGCATAATAACTAATTAATTCCATAGAGCTGTCTGCAAACTCAACGGCTTCCTGAGATGAATAGGAAATTCCCAATTTATATAACGCATCCTGGAATGCCATGATACCCATGCCAATTGGACGGTGCTTAAAGTTTGAATTTTTTGCTTGTGGTACTGAGTAATAGTTAATATCGATTACATTATCCAGCATGCGTATTGCAGTATGAATAGTGTGGCGTAGTTTTTCATGATCGAGGCCTATGTCTGTCATATGCGCCATCAAGTTAACACTACCGAGATTGCAAACTGCAATTTCATCTTGTGACGTATTCAAGGTGATTTCAGTGCATAAGTTAGAGCTATGTACTACACCAATATGTTGTTGTGGTGAGCGTAAGTTACAAACATCTTTGAATGTTATCCAAGGATGCCCAGTTTCAAATAGCATGCTTAACATTTTTCGCCATAAATTAACCGCAGGTAATTTTTTGAAGTTACGAATTTTGCCTTTTGCGGCTTTGGCTTCGTAGGCCACATATTTTTCTTCAAATGCTTTACCATAGATATGATGTAATTCAGGCACTTCATCGGGAGAAAATAATGTCCATTCTTGTTCATTGATAACGCGTTGCATAAATAAATCAGGAATCCAATTAGCTGTATTCATATCATGCGTACGACGTCTTTCATCACCTGTATTTTTACGTAGCTCTAAAAATTCTTCTATATCTTTATGCCAAGTTTCTAAATAACCGCATACCGCACCTTTACGTTTACCACCTTGGTTCACAGCAACGGCTGTTGCGTTAGCAACATTGAGGAATGGTACAACACCTTGTGATTTACCATTGGTGCCTTTGATGCGTGCTCCCATTGCGCGTACGTTGGTCCAGTCATTACCTAAACCACCTGCGTATTTGGAAAGTAACGCGTTATCTTTAATTGCACCGTAAATACCATCCAAATCATCTGGAACGGTAGTGAGGTAGCAGCTAGATAACTGAGGACGCAAAGTACCAGAGTTAAACAAGGTTGGCGTTGAACTCATGAAATCGAAAGAAGAGAGTAGGTTATAAAACTCAATTGCCCGTTTTTCTTTCTCTTTTTCTTCGCAAGCTAAGCCCATCGCAACGCGCATAAAGAATGCTTGTGGCAATTCAAAGCGCACGTTATCAGAGTGAATGAAGTAACGATCGTACAGCGTTTGCAAGCCAAGATACGTGAATTGTTGATCGCGTTCTGGTTTGATGGCCGCTGTGATTTGCGCAAGATCAAATGACTTCAAA
>DATIHV010000111.1:0-3941 GCA_035480295.1 Gammaproteobacteria bacterium | reverse complement strand
GTGCGAAAGATTCCCACAGCAAATTGGCAATGGCAAAAATTAAGATTAACGAATTGATAAATGCAGCAAAAATAGTCGCGTTTTTAAAACCGTAAGTAAAGCGACGCGTAGCTTGCCGCTGTGCAATTACATAACTGAACCATGCCAGACATAGACCTAGCACGTCGCTAGCGTTATGCAGTGCATCAGCTAACAATGCAACTGAGTTTGCTTGTAAGCCATAAAATACTTCAATGCATATGAACGCGCTATTAAGTAGCATGCCTATTAGGAAGCGGTGCTTGTTATAATTGCCTAGGCCATCTTGCATGGTAACTCGAGCTATAATACGATACTAAATTAAGTATAATGCAAGTATTGCAAATGCATGTAGGATTTTTTCATGAGCAAACTGACGATTGGCGATCTCGTTCCAAGTTTTAGCGCGGCAAGCACCAAGGGCATTTTTAATTTAAAAAATCATGTGGGTAATTATGTAGTATTATATTTTTATCCTAAAGACAATACGCCAGGATGTACCAAAGAAAGCCAGGATTTTGCAACGCTTTATCCAGAATTTTTGCAGCAAGATGCAGAAATCTTTGGCATCTCTCGCGACAGTATGCAATCGCATATTAATTTTAAAGAAAAATACAATTTACCATTTGCACTGCTTTCAGATGCTGATCAAAATATATGCAAGCTATTTGACGTTTTAGATGAAACCAGTTCGCCGAACAAAGATACATGCAGCATGATCCGCACAACTTTCCTGATCGATCCAGATGGAAAATTAGTTAAAGAATGGCGCAAAGTAAAAGTTGATGGGCACGCGCAAGAAGTTTTACATTTCATTGCTGAGAATAACAAACATGCCTAATATCGCGCCGCTTGAATATGAGTCTTTAATTACTAGATTACCTAAACGTAATATTAATGCACATAAAGGTGACTTCGGGCATGTATTAGTAATTGGTGGTGATTATGGATATCCTGGTGCACCAGTATTAGCGGCGTTAGGTGCATTACGCGTTGGTGCAGGTTTAGTCTCATTAGCGTCGCATAAAGATAATTTGAACGGGATAAATGCATCGCATCCGGAAATTATGTGTCACGCAATTGATCAAGTTGCAGACTTGCAGGAATTATTAGCCAAAGTTACAATTTTAGTTGTAGGACCAGGGCTATGCCGCACCAAATGGTCAGCAGAAATATATGCGATGATCGCTACAACAAAATTGCCATTAGTGCTTGATGCAGATGGTTTATATTATTTAGCCCAAAAGCCTTTACGTAACATTAACCGTGTGCTTACTCCGCATGCAGGCGAAGCAGCAACTTTACTTAATCAAACCTCAGCCATATCCGAGTCGCAACGCGAAAATGCCATTAAACAATTAGTAGAAAAATATGAAAGCACCGTAGTACTTAAAGGCGCAGGCACGTTAGTGGCAAGCCCACATCAAATGCTCGGCATCTGCCACGCCGGCAATCCTGGCATGGCTAGCGGTGGTATGGGCGATTTATTAAGCGGAGTAATCGGCGGATTAATCGCCCAAGGACTCGACTTAGACACCGCAGCTAAACTTGGAGTGTCTATACATGCCAAAGCTGGCGACATTGCTGCGCAAGATGGCCAGCGCGGGGTAATAGCAACGGATCTGTTGTTACCGATAAAGCAGCTAATGGAGTGATTACGGAACGCATATCTCTACCTAATTGTTTGTACTTGCGGTAATCTACATCGCCAAGAGCGGTTAGTAATTACTGCATTAACGACACTTAGTTGAGACACTTACATGCCAAAAATAGTTGATAGCTTAGCCGAGTTTTTAACAGCAAGCATTACCGAATTAAATCAGATCGAAACTCTATTTTTACCTAATGGCTGTCTAGATGGCGAAATCCCCGTTAATTTTTTCACACTGTTAGAACAACAAACGGCAAAGCTAAAATCGCTTAACTTGCGTAATAATCGACTTGCAAGCAATGAACTAAACGCACTAATTGCTTGCCTTGAAGCTCGTGCTAAATGTGCCGTGAAACTTGAATCGATCAATCTATATGGCGTATCCAGACTCACGCAAGAAATGAACAATAAATTAGCGCCACTATGCACAGTATTAATTGCTGAAAATTCTACTACATTGCCACCGCCAGTGCAGCTCCCCGATGGCTGGTCATTGCCAGAGCAATTCGGTAACGCAGAATTGCTGGAAAGTTTCGCAGTAGCAAAATCTAAACGTAAAGCAGCGGATAACGTTAGAAAATTTCGTTCCCCGCGACATAATTATAAACGCCCTTTAGCCGAAAGTGATCATATGGCTAGCAATCTGCCTATATCGGCTCTGGCGCTGAAAAACAGCGCAGTGCTGTTTTCTCCAAGATATAAAAAAGAGACCAAGCCTGCAAAAGTACAAACTTTGCAGGCCAGATTGGATCCATCTAGGAACATAGTGAACAAACGCGCGAAATTATTAATTGGCGCTAATGACAATACGTTAACTTTTCATTTTGCGAAAATATATAGCAGCAACACTATGAATCCGATTCAACATGTTAATGCAGAAGTTTATGCGCATTTCAGGCTTGCACGCCCTTACAATCATTTGGTGCGCGAAACTCCTGCAAAGACTGGTTCGGGCATGTTTGGTTGGTATCAAGCAGCTCCTGCCGTTCACAAGGAATATTTTATCGCAAATTATGTCGCCCCTTTAGACTTGGCTGATTATCTAAATCAATTTCAAACTACATCTGAATGGCCACCAGCGGAACCAGACTCAATTGATATGCGTGTGAATGCATGCTTAGCATTATTATTGGAGTTAATCTGTTTGCATAATCAAGGCATCATACATTTAGATGTAAAAATAGAAAATTGTTTTTATGAGAGTAAACATAGAATAAAACTAATTGATTTCGAAGATTGCCAGCAGATTACGCCAGTGCAAAAAATCACCTACCCTAGAGGTTTTGGCACCCCATATAATATAGCGCCTGAAGTGCTACAATGCACAGCTAGGGAATATAACGTTAATTTAGATTATTACGCATGCGGGGTTACCTTATGCATGATTTTCAATATTTTTATTGATCAGGATGCAGTGCCATTACCTAAGGCTTTGCAAGAAATTGCTGCTCGTTATTCGGTAGATCTTGCAAATCTATTTTCAGGATTGCTAAACTGCAACCCAAATAATCGGACTCATATTCAACACGTATTTTCCGAAATGTATAAACTATATCCTGAATTCACAAGTAAATGTATGGAAGTTAAACGCTTGCATATAATAAAACAGTTGCGCGCAGATAGTGCAGCCTACCCAGCTGTGGCTGCAATATCGCAGCCACTTTTAGACAATCTCCCACCAGCAACTGATTTTACGGCGTTTATGAATAGCCTTTTTAGATTGTATTACGTGAACTTTTACATGCAAATATTTAGGCATGGTGCCGATTCACCGGAAAATCGTGCACTTGTTCAAACTGCAGTGCAAAAATTATATGCACAGCCAGATAAAGATCTACGCGAGTGCGTGGGCGTATATTTCGTAGATAATGAAATAGAACAAAATCTTAAGGATGTAATGCAAAGTATGATGTCTACGCCGGTTTCTGCAGCAGCAACTACGACCTCAACTACGGCAAACCAGAAGTTAAACGCAAAAACCACCCTCGTTGGCACTTGATGTACGTATACCTACGCCGTTCCTCACAACCTACCTAAATCTCCCTATGGTACATTTCAGTAGTACGTAGCTCAAACAGTTCTAGCCACGATTAACGTAAGGTAATTTCGCCCCTAAATCTCAAAAGGCCAGTTGGCCTGCCAAAGCAATGAGCATTGTGTCATGCCTGGACTGTTGAAATTGTGCTGCAAGCACCGCTTGAAGATTTTTTCGCACGATCGCCCAGGAATGCCATACATGTCTACCCTGAATCTTTACAAGCTCAGGCAGAGT
>DATIHV010000110.1:0-3010 GCA_035480295.1 Gammaproteobacteria bacterium | reverse complement strand
AGTAAATTAGCGTCATCTGGATCTGGCTAACAGATCCAGATGACAACCTCAACGCATTGGACGTTGAGAATGGTTGTTGGCCCTTGTGGGCGGGAAAAAGCTTAATGCTTACCCGCCCTTTTTTTTCCGCTTTTTTTTCTCTTCCGACAGCGGTATAGTTAATTATAACTAATCTATACAAAAAGCAAGGAACAATATGCATAATAGTCAGGCAACTATAAAAAATGACGGAGATAAAGATAAAACTGTAGCTGAATCTGTAACACCGGAATATCCCACCACAATTGAAGACTTCATAGGAGGCATGATGAAGACAATCCCTGAAAACGTAAGAAGCGATCTATCTGATTTTAAACAAGAAGCTCCAAGCTTATTCTGGTCGTTTATAGCTAATCCTTTGGGAGCCCTCTCAAGCGACGCCAACATGACTAATGCCGCTGAGAATGGAGCAAATCAACCTCCACGTCGCACTTATTTACAAGCACTGACAGACAATCTACCGGTATGGGTAACGGGCAACGCTACCGATGATGAGTGGGACCTTGTGGATCAAGAAGAATTAGATGATGCATCACAGCAGCAAGATGAGCAACAGTCAGTATCTACTACTGTCTCGTCACCGCAAAAAAATGCGTTCAGATAGCGTCTACTTACACCACGGGCAGCGTCACACCGCGTTGCCCTTGGTACTTGCCCTTGCGATCTAAATACGAGGTTTCGCATACTTCGTCGGCTTCAAAGAACAAGAACTGCGCTACGCCTTCATGAGCATATATTTTTGCGGGCAATGGGGTAGTGTTTGAAAATTCCAAAGTCACATGCCCTTCCCATTCTGGCTCTAACGGCGTTACGTTGACAATAATGCCACAACGCGCGTAGGTGGATTTACCTAAGCAAATTGTTAACACACTGCGCGGGATTTTAAAGTATTCAACAGTGCGTGCTAGCGCAAACGAATTTGGCGGAATGATACATACATCTGATACCACATCCACAAAACTATTAGAATCGAAATTCTTAGGATCAACTATGGAAGAATTAATGTTAGTAAAAATCTTAAATTCATTAGAGCAACGTACATCGTAACCGTAACTAGACACGCCGTAAGAAATGACGCCGCTGTCGGCTTGCTGCTTCACCTGATTCGACACAAACGGTGTAATCATGCCATGCTGGGTAGCCATACGAGTGATCCAGCGATCAGATTTTATTGCCATTCAATAACTCTCCTGTAGGTTCTAGCACTGAAATAGGTTGTTGCGCGACTAGATAAAAATGCTGCGCAAATGCTAATAATAAAAATATACTTGGTAAACAACTCAAACATACTATGGCATAAAATTGTGGCCACGCAAACTGATCTGCCATCCAGCCCGCCGCAGATGAAAAGCTTACCCGCATGAATGAAGCAAATGAACTTAAAATTGCATAATGCAGTGCCGTGCTACGTTTGTTACATAAGTGGGACAAATAAGAAATTAACGCCACTTGACTCATACCACAGGCGAGGTTTTCTACACCCATAGTCACAAAAAGCACCGACAAATTATGTCCAGCGTACGCCTGCACAACAAACAACGCACTGGAGATTGCCTGCAGTACTACACATGCCAATAAAAAATTACGTAAGGTGATGCGCATCGCCAGCAAGCCACCGATTACACCCCCGCAAATCATCGCGCTAATGCCGAAAGTTTTTGCAACCGACGCGATTTCAATATTATTAAAACCTATTTCTACGAGGAACGGCATACTCATGACGTTTAATACGGTGTCGGCGATTTTATAGCTTAAAATAAACGGCAATACGATTTGCCAATCCAATTTGTGCAACATGTCACGCACAGTTTTCCATACGGCTAATTGCAATGGCGGAGATTTGCTTTCCGGTTCAACGCAGCAAAATGTGGTGATTATACCAATCATCATAAATGCTGCCATGCAGTTATAAGCAATACTCCAGCTCGAAAAATACGTAGCTAAAAATATCGTGCCGGCTCCGGAAAATAACATGCCTAATCTATAACCCAGCACTGAAACGCTCGCCCCTAAACCAATTTTTTTGGTGGGTAGAATTTCGATTCTGTAAGCTTCTATAGCTATATCTTGAATCGCAGAGCCGCAACCAACTAGGAACGCAAAAAACGCCGTAGCCAAAATGTTTTGGCTAGGCTCAGTTCTGCCCAAAGCAACTAGAAAAATCAGCACAAATACTTGCCCAAACAAAATCCAGCTACGACGCATGCCGAGTAATGAAGTACAAAGTGGGATTTTTTTTCTGTCGACTACAGCGCCTAATAAAAATTTAAATGAATATGGTACTGATACCCAAGCCAAAAGGCCGATCATGGTTTTACTAACGCCTATTTCTGCTAACCATATACTTAAGGTTGAAAGGATCAGCAAAAATGGCAACCCGCTAGAAAAGCTCAAGAAAAATATTCTGTATAAGTGGTGCATGTTTGTTCTATTCAATTACTATGCTGGTGGCTGGCAAATTATAATCACGTGGCAGCTTTGTTAATTGTAGGCTAACTTTGTTGGCTATAGCAAAGAATTGTTGCGCGCTGGGGGATTTGGGATCTGCAACTACTATGGGTTTACCAGCGTCACTTAATTCACGAATTTGCCGCTCTAGTGGCAATGAGCCTAACAATTCTACTTGGTGCTGCTGTGCTAGTTTATCGCCGCCCGCAATACCAAAAATGTGATCCTGATGTCCACAATTGCTACACACATGCATGCTCATATTTTCTACCACACCTAGAATGGGGACTTTCACGCGCGTAAACATACCTATAGCTTTTTCTACGTCAATTAACGCCACATCTTGCGGCGTAGTTACTATTACTGCGCCACATACTGGTACTTTTTGCGCTAATGTGAGCTGAATATCGCCCGTTCCTGGCGGTAAATCAATTAATAAATAATCTAAATCGTGCCACGCCGATCCGGTTAACATTTGTTGCAGCGCGCCGCTTACCATAGGGCCGCGCCATACCGCTGGAGT
>DATIHV010000109.1:0-2289 GCA_035480295.1 Gammaproteobacteria bacterium | reverse complement strand
GCGTCAATTGGTGCTAACTGTAACATTAAAATTTGTATGAAGCTGGAAGATCCACAAGAAACATGGGAATTCTTTAACAAAGTTGCAGGTGAAACCTATGTTACTAACGTACAAAGCTTTCAACAAAATTCAGGTAGCATGACAGTAAACTATCAAGATTCACGTTCGGCATCAGTAGATCGTAGGCAGCGTATTGAAGTATTAGATTTACGTGAACAACGCGAAGGACAATGTCATATATTCTTCAAGTCTACAATTATTCGCGCCGATATGTTTTTTGCTAACCCTAAACCAGTAAAACGCATGCGTATTGCGCATTTGTTAAAAGTAGCCGTGCCGCCAGATAATGAATTAACCGATCTAGACAATCTTTTGAAGCAATTTAGCCGTTTATTATCTGCGAGTAAAATAACTACGCCAGCTATGCCGCCAAATGAAGATATTTTATTAATTCAAGATAGCCTCGCACATGCACAACCAGATACCAGCCCAATAGAACGTGGTGTAAATAGTTTGGTAAACATTTTAGAGCACGAAGTACAAAAACAACAGGCATTAAGTGCTCAATACGAGGGCGCAGAATTAACCAATAGCATGTCTGCATTCACGTCAATTGGTGTAAGTGATATTGTGGAGCAAATGATCGGCCACGAAAACGTCGAGCTATTCGCGCTACCGTTAATTCGGCGCGCTACAACCATGGAAGACTTAAAACACATAGAACGTTTAACCGGAAGTTCAGCTGAAGCTGCACAGCACGTTGTAGAAGGTATCCTACACGATGTAGAAAAAGTAACCGAATATCCCCCGAATATTCTAATGAACCGCAATAAGCATAAATTTATGGACAGCTTAAACCAAGCTTTAGCCATGCTTGGCGGCGAACAATACTACGATAGCCATATGCTTGGCAAAGCCAAACTTGCCTCCGTACAAGAAGACGAAGGTGTATCTGCATCTACCACCGCCCCTCCAGAACTGCCAGAATTACCCGAGTTGCCAGAGTTTGACGATCTTGAGTCGTTGCTCCAGGAAGAAGCCGAAGACGAGGAGTTTGGCGACATCGGGGACGAGGACGAGAGCGACAAAGAATAGTTAAGCGCCATCTCCAACAACAATTGTATGCAATAATTGCCATGGTATAACATGAATATTATTATTTACGCCCATCGTGTATGGCTTAGGTGTACGGCAAATAATATATGCTTTGGTGCTACTATTATATTCAAGCAAAAATTTTTCTATATATTTTGCATCCTGCAAAGACGGGCTTTCGCTCCACTTCACCTCGATGGGTGTGTAAATCTGTGCCTTTTCTAATACGTAGTCTATTTCAGGACCAGCACTGTCTCGCCAGTAGCGTAGCTTATAGGCTGGATCAAATAAACTTATATACGCTAATAACTGTAATCCAACATATTGTTCAAACAGATCTCCTAAACTTTTGGCAGGGAGCTTGGTGCCTTCATTGGCGCAAATGCGTCTAATGCCCATATCAAAAAATAAATATTTGGTGGCCTTAATCAATCTACGTTTTGTGCTGGATTCAGTTATTGGCTCTATGGTATGCGCAATTAAACAATCTACTAAAACCTCAAAATAGTTCGCTATGGTAGTGGCCGCAACCCCAATGTCTTGCGACAATTTTGTTAAGTTAACTTGTTTACCATTTTCACCAGCAGCTAATTGTAAGAATTGTGCAAAATGACCAATGTTTCTTACAACTGCTTCGGTGCGGATCTCGTCTTCTAAATAGGTGCTTACATATGACTGTAGATCTAATTCTTTATCAGCATTGTCACTACATAAGACAATACCTGGCAGTGAGCCATATAATAATACATCCTCTAGTTTTAAATCTGCGCTGGGAATTTCTTGGTAAGTAAACGGAGCTAAGGTAAAAGTTACCATTCTGCCCGGCAATAGATTTAGATCTTTGCCATGTTTTAATTTACGTGCTGAAGAGCCGCTCAAGATGAATTGTGCTTGTTGCTTGTCAATTACATATTGCACGGTATCCATAATTTTAGGTATTTTTTGAATTTCATCAATAAAAATCACAGGCATCTTGGCGGCAGTATTTACGATATTTTGAATTTCATATTCCAGAAGGCGCGGATCCTTTTCGTAACGTAAGCGTGCCGATGCTTGTACAAATGAAATCTCAATATCTGGTTTCAAATCCTGACGAATAAAAGTTGTTTTACCAGTTTGCCGTGGACCCAGCAAAAGAATACTTTTGCCCCTGGCCAGGGCCTTATGCGCTTGAGAGCTTAATAGACGTTTAAT
>DATIHV010000108.1:0-3620 GCA_035480295.1 Gammaproteobacteria bacterium | reverse complement strand
GAATAATGAGGGATCTAATTTTGCCCATTTAAAGGATTTTTTGTGTGAGGCAGCAGGCAATCGTTATGCAAAAGATGATCCAGCTTTTTGTGTGGAGATGTTAGAATATATTGCCAAATTAGAGACAAGAGTCACGGCATTTTCTTCTGCGCAAGCTAGCACTAGCTTAAGACCAATATCCGTGTAAAAGTATTTAAGTTAAGGAACACAAACATTATCACTAAGCAAGAATTACGTATCACAGCAGTATTAGCAGGTATTTTCTCTCTACGCATGTTGGGATTATGCATGCTGTTGCCAATTTTTGCCGTAGAGGCATTACAGTATGCACATGCTACGCCACAATTGATTGGTGTGGCCGTGGGTGTGTATGGCTTGGCACAGGCGGGACTGCAAATTCCTTTTGGCTGGTTATCAGATCGTTATGGGCGCAAACCACTAATTTTAGTTGGATTGGGCATGATAATGTTAGGGAGCTTGATTGGCTGGTTCGCAACTAGTATTTACGGTTTAATTTGCGGACGTTTATTACAAGGCTGTGGATCAATTGGCAGTGTAGTATTGGCAACTTTGTCTGATCATGTTGACGAGAAAGCGCGCTCAAGCGCCATGGCAATTTTAGGTGCAACGATTGGCGTTTCGTTTGCTTTAGCCTTAGTGCTGGGGCCATGGTTAAATCAAAATCTAGGATTTTCAGGAGTTTTTGCAGTAATTGCGGTTTTAGCTGGGATTTGCAGCATGTTGGTTGCAATAGTGCCAGGCAAGTTGGAGGCTGCGGGTGACGCGGAGGGAGGGGCATCCCCATCGCGCGCAGGTACGAGCACGATGGGGACACCCGCAGAGGCAGGCCCTGCAGCCTCCATTTATTCAGCACTTAACGGCCAGTTAAGGGTACTAAATTGCGGCATATTCGTTTTGCACGCAAGCCTAGCAGCATTATTCCTGGTTATACCAATCTTATTGCAACAAGCTGGTGTTGTAGCTAATAAACTCTGGCAATTTTACTTGCTGGCAATCTTTGCGGCGATGTTAGTTGCTTGGCGAGTAATTAAACGTGGTGAACGTGCGCAAAATATAGATCAAGTGCAGATTTTAGCGATAGTCGGCTTGTTATTAGCTGAAGTATTATTGTATACAGTAAATAGTTGGTACGGTTTGCTCGGTAGTCTAATATTATTCTTTAGTGCGTTTTGTGTTTTAGAAGCTAGTTTACCTGCATTGGTTTCTAAGTACGCTACTGCCAATAATCGCGGCACCGCTATGGGGGTTTATTCCTGCTTGCAGTTTCTAGGAGTGTTTGTAGGCGGAGTAGTAGGTGGTTGGTTGCATAGTCATTTTGGTACGTTAGCAGTATTAGGTTTTTGTGTTTTATTAGGTGCAGGCTGGTTAGTTATGAATTTGTCATCCCTTAGGAGATTAATATGGCGCGTGGCGTAAATAAAGTAATTATTATTGGTAATTTAGGTGCTGATCCAGAAGTACGTTATATGCCAAGTGGTGGAGCAGTAACCAATATTCGAGTTGCTACTTCTGATGGCTGGAAAGATAAACAAACTGGCGAAGCACAAGAACGTACCGAATGGCATCGCATAGTATTTTTCAGTAGATTGGCAGAAATTGCTAGCGAATATTTGCGTAAAGGTTCTAAGGTGTATGTGGAAGGATCACTACGCACTAATAAATGGCAAGATCAAAACGGTAACGATCGTTACACTACAGAAATTATCGCCAACAGCATGCAAATGCTTGATTCAAAAGGTGGCCCTGCTAATGCCGGAGCTAATGCAGCTGCTGCAAGTGCAAGCCAGTCATATGCGCAGGAATCAGTGCCAACTGCAGAGCCGGAAATGGCCGCGGATTTTGATGACGATATTCCGTTTTGAATGACATAAGAATAGATCTGTTAAGTCTGTATACAGCCCATTCATCTTGGGCTGTTTTACGCACAGGAGTTTGATTAATGAAAATTAAAGGCCATATTTTTGTTTTACTTTATGTAGTTCTAATAACAATTTTCATTTGCCCTATTGGCCATGCTGATATTCAAAAGGAGCATAACAATATGATGGGTTTTATGATTCAAAACAATCTGAAAGATTATCTTTTATATTTATCACGTGAAGGTAAATATGAAGTCAAAAGTTTTGGCAATGTAGTTGCATCATATACAGATTTGCCTTCATTAGATTTTAATTACATCTTTGACTATTCGGCAAGAAATGAGCCTATAAATGATCTACAGAGTGCTTTAGCCTATAGTAAACAGCAAAGATATCCTTTTATGTTGGTGCGATCAGACGAGTCAAATAATGCTGCGTTAAAGAGTGTTTTAGAACAATTTAATTATAAGCATGTTGGCATCGCTACTCGTATGGCTATCGCGCATGATTCTATAAACTTTGATGATTTAGATAAAACAAACATAAAACAGGTGCTAAATCAGCAAATGCTAGATGAATTTGGTTCAATAATGGATGATGGTTTTGGTGCTCCTACAGGGACTTCAAAAACATGGTTTTCGGCTATGAAAGATATACTTTCCCCTGATTTCCAAGTCAAATTATATTTAATTTATGATGACATAAACGGTGAATTAAAGCCGGTTGGCTGTGCCGCCTTATATTTGCCAAGTGATAAAAAATTACTGGCAGGACATTACTGTTGGGCAGTCAGAGTTGAGCAAAGAAAGAAAGGGCTTATGACTAAACTGGCCAAAAACATGGTGCTCATTGCCAAACAGCAAGGATACTCATCTTCAGTGGCACAATGTTTTGACGCTTCGGTGCGATTAGCAGAGTCTATTGGCTTTAAAAAATATGGAGAATTAGAACTATATGCTCCAGGGAATTAATAGGAATCATATGATCACAATCTTTTGGTTTGGTGCTTTTATTAAATCTTTACTTTTATGTTTGCGAAATTTTTAATGTCCATTATTGCCCCATGTGCGCTTGATCTCTATTAGAGTAGAGGGTTTCAGCGGTAAATCATTGTATACACACTTATCATTTTCGGACATTTCTTCGGACATTTCTTCGGACATTTCCTTTGTGTGCTACAAAAACGTGTCGCTACACGCTAAACGAACTAAAGAAATTTCTTGCTGTCGAATCGATATTATGTACTATTTGGGGACGAAAATGAGTTTTTTGTTTAAATGGTTGGGTGGCAAGGGTAAGGACAAGCAACCAATGACTGACGATGAAATAGACGACTTAGTCAAGGAAATATACGGATCAATAGAAAAGTTGCTTCAAAAATCGAATGATCTTACAGATTTAAGAGAAATTATATCTAGAGGCAGGCACCCTACCGAATCTGAGCGTTATGATGAAAGTGACAAGAAACGGAAAATACGACATAGAAATGTAACAGAGAGTAGAAGAGAAAAACGCAAATTAAAAAGTGACATGCAGCCAACTATAAAAAAACTAAGGAAGGACTTGAGTAAATTGCCGGATATTGAGGTATTAGAGTTGCCAGATAACATAAAAACAAACTTAAAAGAAGTGTGGGATATCGATGTCTATCATCCGCATATCATAACGGTAAAACTTAAAAATCCCTTGAGACGTAGGTAAATTTATCCGTTTGTCAACGCCTGCACTGAAAATATAGCT
>DATIHV010000107.1:0-12067 GCA_035480295.1 Gammaproteobacteria bacterium | reverse complement strand
TTTGAATCTCCCATTTGCAAATGATTTACACAAAAATAGTATTGATCTCATTGCTCTAAATAAATACTTTCAAAATGCAATACCTGTTCTAAAAACAAATGTTGTCGTAAGCCATGTAGATTTGGATCAAAAGAATGTTTTGTGGGATGCAAATGGCAAGCCAATTTTGATAGATTGGGAATCAGCTCGTAGAATTAATCCTACTTACGATTTAATTTCTACCGCTTTTGATTGGAGTGGTATTGCAACCAATAATTTCAATCGCACCCTGTTTTTAAAAATGATAGAGCTTTACGAAAAATCAGGTGGAATTATAAACAAAAATCATTTAGATGCTGCTTATTACGGAGTTATCGGTAATTGTCTTAATTGGATGATTTATAATATAAAACGTGCCCGTGCTTCCGAGGATTTGGAGCAGAGAAGCTTGAGCATGGATCAAGTTAATCAAACTTTATTTAAAATTCTGCGTTTAAAAAATGAGGGGATTGAGTCAATGAAGATCGTGTATGCTATTCATAATCATAGTTAACTTTAAAACTGGAGGCGGCGGGACAAATCTGCAGGATTGCAGATTTGGACAGCGACAGCTGCCCGAAGGGTGAGCGTCCAGGGATGGGCACGAGTCAATTGAACCTCTTTTTCGCTTTGCGCTTGCTGCGCTACGCAATCCTGCTACGCTTGCAAGCAAGCCATTTGCATCCCTGCAAATGGCGTTCGTCGGGCAAGTGCGTTGCACTTGCTGTATCCGACTCACTCCCGGCACGCGAAAAAGACAGCCTCGTGCTTCCTGCACTCGGCGCTCGCAGGAAAATTGCTGTGCAATTTTTCGATCCTGCTCGCCGTCCGAAAGCACTCTAGCAAATCAAACGCGGGATTCAGTCTCATCGCATCAATCGAGATAAATAAAAAAGGCCGCAAAAGCGGCCATTTTTATTTATCTGGTGGAGGCGGCGGGAATTGAACCCGCGTCCGAAAGCACTCTGCCCTAAGCTCTACATGTTTATCCCACTGTATATTTAACTATTTTGCCCCCCAATGGGCGCGGGTGCAAAACAGCGGTCCCGTACTTTTTAGCGCTGGGTGTCCGGGCACACCGGGTCGCGATCTTGTGAGATATGACCCCTGATGCCTTTTAGTTGCCTAAAAGACCCGGATGGCACAAGCACCTTCCGGTCAGAGGGCAATAGGACAGGTTATTAAGCTGCTATTGCTAGTACTTCGCTTCCGAAGTTTTCATCGTTTGCATTTAACATGCTGCAGCTAATTTTAACGAGATTAAGCTACCTGCTCGACATGCACCGTGGGTTTCGCGACTCCCGTCGAATCCAAGTCGCCCCCAAACACTAGTATAACGCATCTTTCAAACTTGTGAAATAGGCCATGTACCTACACCATTGCCATACGCGGGGCATTGGTTGCTGTTTGCCGCTCATCTTCGATTTTATGGATATTAGCGCTAAATTCAGATAACCATGCGCGTAAAGATCCAAGATCATGAGCAAGCCAATTTTCTTCTGTTGCAAAACACGCCCTTAATGCAGATGCCAGAGATAGCCCAAAAGAGGTGGTTATCGATGCAACTGCAAATTGTCCTTGTCCACTTTTAATTTCTACCCCATCGAAGTGCGTAAGTAGGGCTAGTCCAACAATGGCACAAATATTGCGCACTATCTGTGCGCCGCGCTTGCTGGGATGATCGCGCATTGAATCAAGTAGCGTTTGCTTTTCCTTTGCCTCAAGCTTGGTAGAGTCATACAAATTCTTTTTGCAATAATCTAAAAATTCTTCTATAGACTTGTCGTAATGAGTGTCATTCAGTTTATGAATAGAAAATAATTCGGCTGCATTATGTTTAGCAAAAGGCGCTGCATCATCATTTAAAATGCTATGCATAAATTGCATTACAAAATCCAACTCACGGCGCGTGCGATTGCTTCTAGTGAGAGCCATTGGATCAAATGAACCAAATACATCAAAAATATTATATTTGTCTTTAAATCCTTGCGGTGAATTGAAAAATGAACTGCGCGGCCAAGATTGTCGTGCAAGTGATGGCAAAGCAATCACTTTTGCAAGCTCTTCAATCCATCGATTAAATCTCGTTAAATCGGTGCTTACAGGTTTGCCGATGAGATCTGTATAATCAACAGCACGTACGTAAAATGCAATCATTGCCATAAAGCTTATTGCTGCAGCCCATACTGCAGGAACTGTCGCAGGATCAGTATTGGCAGGATCCTTCTTAGCTGCTCTCAGAACTAAAACACATAAAGCTGCCGATAATAAAGATGCTAGGTTGCAATATCTTTTCTTTGTCAATAAATCATCAGCGCCAGGATCAGCAAATAGTTGATCTAAGATAAAATCTTTTGCGTCTTGATCCATGTCGGAATTTTGTACGTCAGCAATTACTTGCTTGATGAATTTATTGAGCATTTCCTTTTTATAATGTGCATTTGTGTATGCAACATTGAACTCTTCAGCACCTAGATAAGTATATGCTTGCCGTGATGCTTGCAGTGCAGAAGCAGAATCCTCTACATCCTCGTCGGAACTACTTACTGATGAACGTCGCTGCAAGTTACGCGCATATGTAATAACTTTACCCAAATTTTCTGTATTCATTGTAACGCCGCTCATTTTAGTTCCCGATTAACGCTTAAATAGAAGGATTTTAGTTATACTTGCACCTTTACGTGACGTCAATGTGCCGCCCTCAGTTTGGTTAGTCAGCTTTGTACGGCTGTGCACATTATCAGGAATGCATGTTCTTGTAAAAAATTAAAGCCTTCTTATATACTGGTGTCCTACATGTACCCACAGGATTTTGTATGCAATTGAGAAAGACGCCGTATCACAAAAAAAATACATTTAAAACAATCGCCCTAACATTATTAACCCTTGCTGCGGGAGCAATAAGTCTGGGAATTTCATGGGTTGCAATCCAGGAGCATAATAGATTATTAAAAAAATATAAGGCGAAAGATTCTGAACCAACGGTGGACAATTTCTTGATACGAAATGTTGGAATCGTGTCGCAGCAAAATAGTGAATGTAGCGATTTAACACCATATGCATCAAATGAAGTTTGCTATCTATTTAATGCAGACAGGAAGGGGCATACTAAGCGGCCACTGACAGAATTTGTAGCATGTACTAATTCTTGTAGTAAGGATAAAGCAACAATTTTGGATAACCAAATTGCTGCAGGGATCTCTAGAACCTATCAATTGCCTAAAAACGCGAATATTAGCTTGGTATCTAGCGATGATAATAAGTACAGTGCACGCGCTGTGTATGCTAGAAGCAAATTGTAAATCTAAGAAGTCTGCAACCGTTACTTTTTCTTAAACAACCGTGCTTTATCGCGTTGCCAATCACGGTCTTTTTCAGTTGCACGTTTGTCATAATCTTTTTTGCCTTTGGCTAGGGCAAGCTCTACTTTGACGTTATTCTTTTTCCAGTACATTGCCGTAGGCACAATAGTGTAGCCTTTGCGTTCTATGCTGCCGAGCAACATATTGATTTCTTTTTTATGCAGTAGCAGTTTACGGGATCGTGAATCTTCAGGTTTTATATGTGTAGACGCAGACAATAGCGGAGGAATTACCGAATTTATCAGCCAAGCTTCACCACGGCGCACGATGACATGGCTCTCGGAAATTTGCGCTTTTCCGGCACGGATGCTTTTAACTTCCCAACCTTGCAGTACAATTCCAGCTTCAAAACGTTGTTCTAAATTGTAGTTGTGCCGTGCCTTACGATTTAAAGCAATTGTGCCAGATCCAGGACCGGACTCTGTATTTTTGTTCTGCGTTTTAGCCACGATTTTATAAATTAAATAATTAGATGTGCGCTGTATTTTACACTAGTTCCCAAGCTTTGCAATTATAGCTAAACTACAGAGATGTAAGATAATAAAGAGAGCACCATGAAAGCAAGCCGAATAACAAAATTGATTGGGGTGATATTATTGTGTCTAATTCCGCTGCAAAACCTACACGCCGCATGTAGTTTTTGCAAAGATGATTCTGACCCCGCAGCAGACGAGCTACAACAAGAGATTGATGAGGCAGATCCAGATAATTAAATGCCGCAGGTAAGTAAAATAGTTCAGGTGCCATTCACGGCACAGCAAATGTACGACTTAATAAATGATATTGAAGCGTATCCACAGTTTTTGCCGTGGTGTAAAACTGCTACAATTCACACGCGCGACGCGACTAAACTAGAGGCAAGTCTTTGTATTGGCAAAGGCCTAGTTACACAAACAATTTCTACAAGCAATACAATGGTCCCAAATGCACAGATAAAAATGCAGTATAAGGCAGGACCATTCAAACGTTGTGCAGGTTCTTGGGATTTTGTACCAGCTGAGAATGATCATTGTAAAGTAGTATTTAATATTGACTATGAATTTCGCAGCATTTTGACAGCAATGACAATGGAGCCAATTTTTAATCCAATTACAAACACCATGATTGACGCATTTTATAAACGAGCACAAACCATTTATGGCAAATAATATAAAAATCGAAGTAGCCTATGCGACTGCTGAGCAACAAATGATTATCCCTTTAGTGTTACCTGTAAACAGTACATTGCGGCAAGCTGTAGCAGCGGCGAAAATATTTTCAGAAATAAGTGCAGACTTGCCGGTAGGCATTTTTGGTAAATTGCGCAGTTTAGATAATATTTTACAAGATGGCGATCGTGTGGAAATTTATAGGCCATTAATGATCGATCCAAAAGTTGCCCGAACCAATCGTGTCAAACGTGAACGGCGTACGAAGCGCGAGCAGCGCCGCAAAAAGACGCCAGTTACTTGTGCGTAGGTAAGTTCGCAGGTTTCCAATATTTCGATGAATATGACTGTAGCTTGTCATCTTTGAAAAATAATGAAATTGTTTTGAATTTTAACAGTTGATCGCGATGCGTTCCGTCCAGATACGCGTAGGTATAATTCCATTGATCTAGATTTATATATGAAATCGAGGCCGGTGAGCCCATAATTTCTTGCACTTCATGTTTGCTTTGATTGGCATGCAATTTATTAAGCTCTTCTTGCGATATGCTATTACCTTGGCGCAAATCGGGCCGGTATAAACTACAGCCAGATAGTAAGGATGCCGTTAGAACCAATGCGGTTGCGGCACTGCTTAAGGTTTTCATTTTTATCATGTTAAACGCCTTACTATATTTTGCTAGATTAGGAGCTGCTGCGTATGATATATTAATGGGCAACACAGGTAAAGCAGGGCCAGTCATGCCGCACAGCAGCTCATCACAAAACAACTTAAAAAATGCCGGGTTAAAAGTTACTTTGCCGCGCACTAAAATTTTACACATCCTCGAAACCGATCCAGCTGCACACTTGAGTGCCGAAGACATTTATAAAAAATTACTTGAACATGGCGATGACGTTGGCTTGGCAACCGTGTATCGTGTACTTACGCAATTTGAATCAGCTGGTTTAGTAATTAGGCATAACTTTGGCGATGGGCGCTCGGTTTTTGAACTTGATCAGGGTGAGCATCATGATCATTTAGTGTGTGTAAAATGTGGGCAAGTTGAAGAATTTGTGGACAATGTCATAGAACAGCGTCAAGCCGAAATTGCTCGCAATAAGAACTTTCAAATGACCGATCATTCATTGTACATTTTTGGCATTTGTGCAGCTTGTAGCGCGTGATTTTTAAGCGTTGTTAAGCTGTTGATCAACACCCATTAACATCGCAATCAAACTGCTGCGGATCCACATTCCGTTGCGTTGTTGGCTCCAATATTCGGCGCGCGGATCTTGATCAATTTTTGGATCAAGCTCTTGCCGGCGCGGCATGGCATGCAAAATTTTGCACGTTGGTTTTAATAAATCCAAATGATCATATTTTAAACAATATTTGCTGATATCTAAATTGCGCGTAGATTGATCTTGCGTATCGTATTCATCTTGAATGCGTTGCATATAAATTGCATCAGCTTGGCCAATTGCATCTAGAAACTCGGTAGTTTCTGTATAAGTAACATTTGGTGCATTATCTAAAGTAGCGCGCAAATCATCGGCCATTTTAAATTGCTCTGGCGAACAAAAAATGATTTTAATGTCGTTAAAATTAGTTAACAGAGAGGCTAGCGAGCGTACTGTGCGTCCGCGCTTCAAATCGCCCACCATGCAAATGGTTTTTCCATCAATCCCACCAGTAGCTTTAAAACAACGGTTTAAGGTATAGATATCTAATAAAGCTTGGGTAGGGTGTTCATCAGGACCACTTCCAGCGTTAATTACAGGTACAGATCGCGGTGTTTTATCTAACAGTTGCGCAATGCGTTCGCATAGCCCTGCCACAGGGGTGCGCATTACGATTAAATCAACATAACTGGAAAAGGTGCGTAATGAATCTTCAATGCTTTCACCTTTCTTTTCCGAGCTAGTGCTGGGATCGCGAATTTCTGAAGTATGCATGCCTAAGGTATGGCATGCAGATTGAAACGACAGAAATGTTCTAGTCGAAGGTTGGCTAAAAAACAGCATGGCTCGTTTGTGCGGCAGGAAGCTTTGCAAATATGTGAGGCCAGATTTAGTGGTGTTGAATTTACGGATTTTGTCACTAAGGTCAAAGAGGTATTCTAGGCTTTTACGATCAAACTGGCTGGATTTTAGAATGTGATCAAACTTCACGATGATTCCATGTATAAAAAAACTAGCTAAAATATACTACTATTCGCAAATTTAGGCCACAGCCAGCCCTTAACGAATTCGCGATTTGCGCAAAAATGTCATCTAAGTTACAATGCATGCTTCGGTTACACCACGAGACGAGACGTAAAATTATGCCCGTTATTACACTTCCCGATGGGAGCAGTAGAAATTTTGACCATCCGGTGACTGTACAGCAAGTTGCTGCAGACATTGGTGCGGGATTGGCCAAGGCCGCTTTGGCCGGAAAAGTCGATGGTCAGTTGGTAGACACGTCATTTGTAATTGAAAAAGATTCAACGGTTAGCATCATCACCGCCAAAGATGCTGACGGCTTAGAAGTAATTCGTCATTCATGTGCACATTTGATGGCACAAGCTGTGCAGCAGCTATTCCCAACTGCGCAAGTAACTATTGGCCCGGTTATTGAAGACGGGTTTTATTACGATTTTGCGTACGATCGGCCATTCACGCCAGAAGACTTAGTCGCGATAGAACAACGCATGCATGAAATCGTCAAACAAGATTTACATGTTACTAGATCACTATTAAGTCGTGACGCTGCGATTAAATTATTTGAGCAAAAAGGCGAAAAATATAAAGTGGAAATTATCGCTGGCATTCCGCAAGCAGAAAATTTATCGTTTTATCAGCAAGGCGAGTTTATTGATTTATGTCGTGGACCTCACGTGCCAAGTACCGGCAGCTTTAAAGCCTTTAAATTATTAAAAGTCGCTGGTGCCTATTGGCGTGGTGATTCTAAAAATGCCATGTTGCAACGTATTTATGGTACAGCATGGGCAGATCAAAAAAGCTTAGATCAATATTTGCAGCGCATTGAAGAAGCGGAAAAACGCGATCATCGTAAACTTGCGAAAAAATTTGATTTATTTCATTTACAAGATGATGCTCCGGGTATGGTCTTTTGGCATCCTAATGGCTGGATTATTTATCGTCTTATTGAGCAATATATTCGTGACAGAATTACTCCACGTGGTTATCAAGAAGTGCGTACCCCACAGGTAGTTTCCCGTGCGCTATGGGAGCAATCTGGGCATTGGGATAAATTTCGACAAAATATGTTCACCATCGAGTCAGAGGATATTGCTTATTCCCTGAAGCCGATGAATTGCCCGTGTCACGTGCAAATTTTTAATCAAGGGCTAAAGAGTTATCGTGATTTACCGTTACGCATGGCAGAATTTGGCAGCTGTCATCGTAATGAACCATCGGGTGCATTACATGGCATAATGCGCGTGCGGGGCTTTACACAAGATGATGCGCATATATTTTGCACTGAAGCGCAAATTCAACAAGAAGTATCTGCCTTTATTGCGCTCTTGTACGAGGTGTATGCCGATTTCGGTTTTAACGAGGTAATAATTCGGTTCGCAACGCGGCCTGATGAGCGCGTAGGTAGTGATGTAATTTGGGACAAGGCAGAAAATGCATTAGAAACTGCGCTGCAAAATGCAAAGTTAGATTATACCTTAAGCCCTAAGGAAGGCGCTTTTTATGGTCCTAAAATAGAATTTTCACTCAAAGATTGTTTAGGACGGGTATGGCAATGCGGCACTATGCAGGTAGATTTTGCGATGCCAGAGCGTTTGGGTGCATACTATATCGCTGAAGACGGCTCCAAGCAGATCCCAGTGATGTTACACCGAGCCATTTTGGGCTCGCTCGAACGCTTCATTGGCATCCTTACAGAAGAAACCGTTGGCTCATTCCCTGTGTGGCTGGCCCCTGTACAGGCGGTGATTTTGAATATTACCGACCAACAGGCCGAAAAAGCTACTTTAACTGCCAATATTTTGCGCGATCGGGGCTTTAGGGTCAAAGAGGACTTGAGAAACGAGAAGATAGGGTTTAAAATCCGCGAACATACTATTCAAAGAGTGCCGTACCTCCTGGTTATTGGTGACCGAGAAGTTGAAAATCAGACTGTCTCTGTGCGAACTCGCGAAGGCCAAGATCTAGGCTCCATGGGGCTAGATCAGTTTGTTGAGCTACTTAATAGAGATATTTTACAACGTGGGAGGAGTCAACCATTAGTTCAGGAAAAGAAACACGTAACCGTGTGAACGGACAGATTCGTTCCCCGAAGTTGCGGTTGATTGATGCGGCGGGACATCAAGTTGGAATAGTAACCCTGCAGGAGGCCTTAAAGGCTGCCGAAGAAGCTGGTTTGGATTTAGTGGAGATACAGCCCAATACTGATCCGCCAGTGGTTAAGATTGAAGATTTTGGGAAAAGGTTGTTTGAGCTGAAGAAGCAGCGTGCTTCGACCAAGAAAAAGCAAAAACAAATCAAACTGAAGGAGCAGAAATTCCGTACTAGTACGGATACGAACGACTACGAGGTCAAGTTACGCAACCTACGTGGTTTCTTAGAAAATGGTGATAGAGTCAAAGTTACGGTCTGGTTTCGTGGCCGTGAAATGGCGCATCAAGATCTGGGAGTGCAATTGCTCGAGCGTGTGAAGAATGATTTAGCTGATTTAAGCAAAGTCGACTTCTTCCCTAAGCTTGAAGGCAAGCAACTGGTGATGATACTAGCACCTAAAGCAACAAAATAGACACTCATAGTGAGTGTTAGTTAATCGTAAACAACGATTAACACAAATGCGGAGACAAAAAGTGGCGAAAGCAGGAAACAAGAAGTTAAAGACTCACCGAGGCGCTGCAAAGCGTTTCAAAAAGACCGGGGGTGGCGGGTTCAAGTGTAAAAGAGCTTTTACACGTCACATATTAACCAAGAAAAGCACCAAGCTGAAAAGACATTTACGCGGTACGTCTCGTGTTGCTGAATGTGATATTCCAGAAGTGCAACAAATGTTGCCATTTGCTTAAGGAGGTTAATAAATGTCTAGAGTTAAACGTGGTGTCACGGCAAAGGCACGTCATAAAAAGGTTTTAGAATTAGCTAAAGGCTACTACGGCCACAGAAGCCGTGTGTATAGAGTAGCCAAGCAAGCGGTTATCAAAGCTTCACAATATGCATATCGTGATCGTAAACAACGTAAGCGTCAATTCCGTGCGTTGTGGGTTGCTCGTATTAATGCAGCAGCACGCTTGAATGGAATTACTTACAGTCGCTTAGTTGCTGGCTTGCGTAAAGCAGCTATTGAAATCGATCGTAAAGTATTGTCAGATATAGCGATACGTGATGCATCTGCATTTGCTAAAATTGCAGATCAAGCAAAAGCAGCGCTAGCTGCGTAAGCGCAGTTCGATATTCCGCTTAGTCGTTCGGTGACAGTAGCGGGGACCTGAGGGGGCGCATGGCGCTCCCTTTGTTTTGGAGACAACAATGCAAGCTCTTACCGAGATTGTACAACGTGCTTTAGAGGACATAATTGACGCCGCGGATTTAGCTGCGTTAGATTCTATCCGTGTGCAATACATGGGTAAGAAAGGTGAGCTCACATCTTTATTAAAAAATTTAGGCGAACTATCAGCTGAAGAAAGACCAAAAGCTGGACAACAATTAAACGTTGCTAAAGAAAAAATTTCCGTTGCCATTGATGAGCGTCGTGCACAATTAGAATCACAGTTCGTTGCAACAAAATTAGCTTCGCAAGCAGTTGATGTAACATTGCCTGCGCGTGGCATGACATACGGCAGTCTGCATCCAGTTACCAAAACCAGATTACGCATTGAAGAATGCTTCCGTGGCCTAGGGTTCACTATAGCCGAAGGCCCTGAAATTGAAGACGATTACCATAACTTTGTGGCATTAAATATTCCCGAGCATCATCCAGCGCGTGCCATGCAAGATACTTTTTACTTTGGCAATGGCGATTTATTGCGCACACACACTTCGCCGGTGCAAATTCGTGAAATGCAAAAAGGTAAGCCGCCATTTCGCTTGATTGCGACAGGACGGGTATATCGCTGCGATTATGACATCACGCATACACCAATGTTTCATCAAGTTGAAGGCTTAATGGTTGATGAAAACATTACCTTGGCAAATCTGAAATCGATTTTGACGGAGTTCTTGCAAACATTATTTGAGCAACCAGTAAAGATCCGTTTACGCAGTTCATATTTCCCATTCACTGAACCCTCTGCAGAAGTTGATATGCAATGCACCAAATGTGGTGGTGCAGGATGTAGGATTTGTAAACATACCGGTTGGCTAGAAATTTTAGGCTGTGGTATGGTTCATCCTAAGGTATTGGAAAATTGCAATATCGATAGCGAACGCTATACAGGTTGGGCGTTTGGTATGGGTATAGATCGCGTTGCAATGTTGCGGTACAACATACCTGATTTGCGCATGATGTTTGAAAATGATTTACGTTTTTTGCAGCAGTTCTAGGTTGAGGATTGTATGAAATTTAATTTAGATTGGCTCAAAAAATTAGTTACAGTTAAAAGCTCAGCGCAACAATTAGCGGAAAAAATTACTGACGCCGGCTTGGAAGTTGAATCTTTAGAAAACGATGTTATAGAACTGAAGATTCCGCCTAATCGTGCCGATTGTTTAGGTATGGTTGGTTTGGCGCGTGAGGTAGCTGCAGTTACGGGCGAAAAATTCTCAGAGCCAAATGTTAAGCCGGTACCTGCGACAATAAAAGATCAGATTACCTTAAAAGTGCAAGATAGCGCCGCATGCCCAAAATATTTGGGACGGATTATAAAAGGCATTGATAATACCAAGCAAACCCCACAATGGATTAAAGATTGTTTAACAACGGCGGATATTAAATCAATTTCACCTGTCGTTGATATCACCAACTATATATTATTGGAGTGGGGTCAACCATTGCATGCATTTAATGTACAAAAATTGCATGGTGATGTAATAGTGCGCAAAGCTAAACCAGGTGAAGAGTTACAATTACTTGATGACACTACTGTTAAACTAACGCCGCAAACTCTGGTCATTGCAGATAATAATAAACCACTCGCCCTTGCAGGCATAAAAGGTGGCAAAGAATCTGGTATTGAGACTGACACCACAGATGTGTTACTTGAATGTGCTTACTTTGAACCGGTAGGAGTGCGCTTAACGTCGCGTAATTTGGGTGTCAAATCAGATGGATCGTATAGATTCGAGCGTTGTGTTGATCCAAATATGCAAGAAAAAGTTATGGAGCAATTAACCCAAATGCTGTTAGATGTTGTGGGTGGCAAAGCAGGTCCAGTAGTAACTTTTATTGATGAAAAACAATTACCTAAAACTACCGTTCTTAGTTTACATTTGTCGCGCATCCAGAAGCTGTTGGGTGTGCATATTGAAACAGCGACGGTTATTAATATCCTGCAACGTTTGGGATTTCAGGTAGAAACACATAACGGTGATGAAGAGTTAATGATAACGGTGCCGTCATTTAGACCTGATATTGTAGCCGAGATA
>DATIHV010000106.1:0-4039 GCA_035480295.1 Gammaproteobacteria bacterium | reverse complement strand
ATAAAGCCGTTTATGAAATGTGTTATGACGTTAAAACTTTCCTCATCACTATATGGGTTTTCAAGATCTGGGTCTTCGCTGCTGCTCATAATTCCACCCCGTCCAAGTTTACTCTACATACATAGACTTGGGTTGCACGCTAAAGTTCCGGTGCAAAAGCTGATTCTTAAAGCAGTGGTTATTTACGCAGCTGTTTTGGCGCTAGGGGTGAGTAGCTGTTTGAGTTCCTTGCCATCGATGGTTTCGCGCTCTAAAAGTGCATCTGCAATTTTATTCAGTTGTGCGCGATTGCTGGTGAGGGTGTCTTTGGCTCGTTCGTAGGCTCTTTGAATGATTGCTTGTACTTCTTCTTCAATCACATCAGCAGAAATTAAGCCATCCGCGCCGTTGTAAATTAAGCCTACACGTTTAGAATAACCCCAACGCGTGACCATGTTATACGCTAAATCGGTAGCATGTTTTAAATCGCTTTCCGCACCGGTGGTAATATTTTGTTCACCAAATACTATTTCTTCTGCAACGCGACCTGCAAGCATGGTGGCAATGCGTGCTTCTAATTCTTGTAAGCTTACCGAGGTATAATCTGCTTTTGGCTCAAATGCTGTATGCCCTAGGCTCTGTCCGCGTGGGGTAATGGTAACTTTATATAACGGCTGATGATTATCTAATAAATGCCCAACTAATGCATGGCCAGCTTCATGGTATGCGGTTACTTTGCGCGTTTTTTCAGAGATCTTTAAAGCTTCACGCTTTGAACCCATAATGATGCGATCTTTTGCAGCTTCGAAGTCGGCAGGTTCAATTAACTTTTTATTCGCCTTCGTTGCGAGAATTGCTGCTTCATTCACTAGATTCGCCAAATCTGCACTAGAAAAGCCCGCGGTCATTTTAGCAATATTTTTGGCGATCACTTTAGGACTAATTTTTACTTTCTTAAGATATACATTTAATACTTCTTCGCGTTCTACTAAGGTAGGAATATCTAACTTAATATGCCGATCTAAACGTCCGGGGCGTAATACTGCAGGATCAATTGCGTTAATTCTATTTGATGCGCCAATTACCACTATGCCAGCGTTTTGCGTGCTATCTAAACCATCCATTTCTGCAAGTAGTTGATTTACAGTTTGCGCCGACCAGCTAGGATCTTGTGCATTCCGTTTATGTGCTAAAGCATCGATTTCATCAATAAAAATAATGCATGGCGCATGTTCGCGCGCTACTGCAAATAATTTACGTACACGGGATGCACCCACGCCGATGTATTCTTCGTCAAATTCAGCGCCAGCTACAGCAATGAAAGATACTTTAGATTCGCCAGCAATTGCGCGCGCTAATAAAGTTTTACCGGTACCAGGTTCGCCATACAGTAATACGCCTTTAGGTGCCTTCGCTCCTAAACGGCTAAAATCATCCGGTGCTTGTAAAAAGCGCACTATATCCTGTACTTCATCTTTAGCTTCCGCGAGTCCCGCCACATCGGCAAATTTGGTAGTGATTTCATCGGGAGAAATCACGCGGATTTCTTTGTTGCGTTCTTGACCACGGTTTTTTGATTGCTCGAACATAGCAATTAATTCTTGTTCGTTGATTTGATTATTCGCTTGCATCATCTGATCTTGGCGTACTTCTTCAATTACTTCTTCGCGTGCCTGTTCCGCAGCATAGGAAATAAACGTGTAACAGCCTAAAAACAGGATAATAATGATAAATAAACGCTTAAGAGAAAATAGGTTGGCTTTTGGGGACTTTACTAATTCAGCCTGGTTCGCAGCAATGAAATTTCTATTGAGGACGTTATAGCTCCACAATAGGAACGACATTAATATTATCGCGATAAATACTTGTACCATGACTGTATATCACCTTACTGACTTGAGTAACCATACTAACAATATTTAAGTTTTGTGTCAAACATTGTTTGGGGCAGGAGTATCTAGAGATGACTAACGGTTGCGTGCTTATGCACGAAATGAGCAGACGCTTACTGCATAATACGCAGTCTTTTTACTTCGTGCGGCGGAGCAGCAGTGGTCGTTACATCTTCCATGGATGCGTCTAAGTCCTTCAACAGTTCGTACATATATTGCTGCAGCGATCGCTCTTGTTCAGTATGTAGCCGATCAAAAATTTCATTAACTATGTTTGAGGTTTTAGCATTTTGTATTAACCTAGTGGCGTTAGCATCGATGCGGGCATACAATACGCGCAGTCTTTCGTTACTATGTATATCGTCCATTGCTTCTCTAGCAGCTAATAAGTTCGCAGGATCCCAAATTTCATTAGAATGTGCGCTTACGTCATCTGCAGCTGGGTTGAATGGTGCAAGTGTATTGGTCAAATTTTGCACGCAGATTTCCAATTGCGCGCGCATTTTATTAACATAATATTCTTTGATAAACTTTAATGCGATGTCATTAATGAGTGTGGGCAAATCTTTAACATTATCAGCAAGATTTGCGGAAGTTGCTGTGCGCTCAAGCTGCAAATTCATGTGTATCAATTCACGGTAAAATTCGCTCACATAATGATCATGTGCTACAGCTAACGCGCCATTTAAGCCGGCTAAAAACGTTTCCGCATTAGGTGTTTCTTGTTCGTAAAATACTCTATCCTCTTCTCCTAAAGCAATTTCGTCAAAAACCGCTGGCCTATCTAGGCAATTCCACCCGTACAATGCCAGCATTGCGGTGCGCACGGCGATAGTAATAGGTTGTGTTGCGCCACGTATAAGATCGGTAGAATCTATGCGAATTCGCCCCACTTGTTCCATTGCAATGTTAGGTAAGTATACGATCGTTGCTTTGACAGCTTCAGCAGCCGATAATCCATGCACATTTACGTTATTGATAGTGTAGGACAATTCACGGAATCGCTTTGCCATCAATGGTGATACGCTAGGAATTGTGATGTTCTCATTATATATATAGTTGGAATGGTAAACCTCTAAACTCTGTGCAGCATCAATATTCGGATGCGTGCGTAATCCGGTTTCGGTTAAATCTAATACTTTCAGTGCAGGATTGTGTTTCAGATCGGAAACGCTGCTGATAACATTATCTTGGGCGTTAATTTCTACAATATGCGTTAGCCCGCTAATATCTAAATGTCCGCGTAATTTATTTTCTTGTATATTAAGCTCTTGCAGTTTGGAATTATGCGGAAACATAATCATTGTAATTTGATTGTCATCAAATAGTGCCTTTTGTAGATCCGTAAAATGGCGTAGATCTAGCGCCCCTTCCAATGAGCAGCCTGGTACATTAAGTACGTGCAGGTGACTAAATTTATTTAAAGCGACTGGTAGGTGATGCATTAAATCTGCATGAATAGTTACGCTCCGTAAGCGTGCGCTAACTAAAGGTAAATTATTGTAAATATAGTCAAACAATGTGCTGATTAATTGCCCCATTATTGCGCCGCACGTTCTCTCATCCACATTTGGGAAATGTGAAAGTTTTGCAGTAGCGTCTATGTGAATAGCTAAATAATCAAGAGCAGTGTCGTCTTGGCTCGATGCTGTAGGGGTATATTTCGACACCAATGCGATAAATTTGTAATTTTTGTTGTTCGGGTATTGTGTATCAATAATGGATTGCTCTGTTGCCAACTTCATCTCGGCAGTATGCAGCCACGTCATGCTCAAATCCCAATCGCTGATCAGCCTTAAAATCATTTTTTGCTTGCGGTTTGCTGATACGCGCAATGGGAGAGAGTAAAGGCGTTCTATTACGTGCTGACGCAGCATATCGAAGTGCATTATTATACCTGTTATTATTGGAGTTATTAGTTAGTCGCCATGCTACACGATTTGGGCGTATTTGTCAATGGCATAAATAGTGTAGATCCATCTAAATAGCTCCCAACAGGCAGCTTTTTGTGCGAAAATGTAGGTATTGATTGAGAGAATATTATGTTCGAAAGCTTGCAAATGAAAGTGCGTCTAAAAGAATTTGAAATCAAAGCGATACTGGAGCTTTTTGCTACGCATTTTCTGCCGTCTGATCACATTTGGTTGTTCGGTTCAAGAGCAAATATG
>DATIHV010000105.1:0-7520 GCA_035480295.1 Gammaproteobacteria bacterium | reverse complement strand
AATTTTGAATTATCTGCGGTAGAAGCAATAATGAGTTTAACTAATTCACCTAAAGCTGCAGATAAGCCGCCTGCCCCTCCTGTGATAATTAACGCCGCGCCAAAAGTAAGTGATGAGGTTGCAGAGCTGAAAACAATTAAGCAACAGTTTGAATCTGATGTGAAGAGTACTTTTGTGAAGATAAATGATAGTTTGCAACGCGAAGCTGCAATACACAAAAATGTATGTAATCTACTCAAAGAATTAGGCGCTGCGATAGATCAAACGGAACATGACACGGCAAAATTAACTGAGTTAATATATGCTGCGCAGCAACTTAAGTATTCAAAAGCAGATTTTCAGAAATTAATGCCTGAGCACCTTAGGTTGTCTAAACTAAAAATGTATAAAGACATTTTGCAAAGTGATGCAGATGTAAGCAATTTTCAGCAGCAACATAGTGAACATTACCAAGATATAAACAATATTTTGCAGTATGCTCAACCGCAGCTCCAACGGCCGCAACCAACACCGCAATTGTTGCAATATAACAACTCTAGTGCATCTGGTTCGCCAGCCAATAATGGGCTCTTTTTCAGCAGTGCTGGCAGCGGAAGTAGTTCAGCTTTTACTGCAACAGCCCCCGTACAAACTGAAACGAATAAACGTTTGAAGTGTGTCCCGGAGGCGTGAAAATTCTAAGGTGGGTTGTCTATGACTAACATGGTATATCCCCCTATTAGAATTGACAGTTTTCTTACTTCGTGGTCTAATTCAGGATAGATTTTAGCCCCTAGGTGAGCACGACATGCAAGCACAGCAAGTTTCATTAACCGGTACCATTCAACCCGAATTCGCAGGATGTAGGCTTGATCAAGCTTTGGCACAGCTTTTTCCGGAATATTCGCGTGAGCGCTTAAAAACTTGGGTTTTAGAAGGATACTGTAAAGTCGATGGTTCGGTATTACGCCCAAAAGACAAAGTAGTTGGTGGCGAGCAAGTTACCATTGAAGCGAATGTTCTAGAAGCAGTGACTTGGCAGGGCGAAGATTTGCCGCTGGATATAGTCTACGAAGATGAAGATTTATTAGTCATAAATAAAGCCGCAAACGTTGTGGTGCATCCTGCAGCTGGTAATCCAGCAGGAACGCTGGTAAACGCATTATTAAATTATGTTCCTGAATTAAGCAACATCCCACGTGCCGGTATTGTGCATCGTTTAGATAAAGACACAACCGGGCTGTTAGTAGTAGCTAGAACATTGCCCGCGCATACTTCCCTCGTAGAGCAAATGCAAGAACGCAGCATTAGCAGAATATATGAAGCTGTAGTGCACGGCATATTCTTAGCTGGCAGCACCATCGATTGCCCTATGGGGCGCCATCCGCGTGATCGTAAAAAAATGGCTGTGGTTAGTGATGGCCGCGAAGCTATCACGCATTATCGCGTGCTCACCAAATTTGCCAAACACACGCATATTCAAGTTGAATTAGAAACTGGTCGCACGCATCAAATTCGAGTACATATGGCACACGTTAAACATCCTTTGCTCGGCGACAAAACCTATGCACCGCGTTTACAGCATAATTTCCCGCGGCAAGCGTTGCATGCTAAAAGTCTTGGCTTAGTACATCCGCGCACTGGCGAAGACATGCAATGGGATTCAGAATTACCGGCAGATATGCAGCAATTGCTAAAGGATTTAGCATGCAAAAATATATAGATGCTACTTGGCCTGCTCCAAAAAATATACGCGCGCTAACATCTCTTCGTGAAGCCGAATTAAAAGACTTAAATCTACCTACCGATCCGTTTTGGATTAAACAAACACATGGCAATGCCGTAGTGCGTATCGATCAGGCGCAACAAACACCTTCTCTGCCTGAAGCCGACGCTTCCGTGTCGTTTACCTCGAATACAGTTTGCATGGTGCGCACTGCGGATTGCTTACCGGTATTTTTATGTGACCAACAAGGCACTCAAGTTGCGGTAGTGCATTGTGGGTGGCGCAGTTTGGCAGCGAATATTCTTGAGAACACATGTAAGCAATTTACAGCCCCACTGCAAGGTTGCATGGTTTGGTTAGGCCCGGCGATAGGGCCACAGGCATTTGAGGTCGGCAAAGACGTTTTAGACGGTTTTGCGGCCCATGGTTGGAGCCAAGAACAGCTTGCCTCTGGCTTTAAGCCCCACACCCCTGGCAAATGGCTAGGCGATTTATACACGTTGGCCCGTCTTACCTTGCAGCAGCAGGGGATCCCTGCCGAAAATATCTATGGTGGGGAGTGGTGTACATATTCTGATCCAGCACGTTTTTATTCTTATCGTAGGTCGCGTGATGCCGGTAGAATGTTTAATTTGATTTGGATCGCAGATTGATTTGTATTGTTAAGTAATTGACACCCTTGTATCTTAACTCTAACCAGTAAATATGGTTAAATCATCTAAGGGCACTTGGATGAGGGGTAAGTATGCCGGTGACATCCTTAGGCTTAAAAGCCTGCCGGAGAGATTTTAGCAACTTACCCCAACTTTGTTCACATAGAGCGGACGGTATCTTAGGACCTGAACGGTAATTCAATGATCCTGTATTCACAAGGTTGCTCAGAACAAAGACTATCCAAGTATTTCAACTATACAGAGTAGGGATTTTAGCATGAACTTGCACATTTTAGGTATAGATATTAGTAAGGCTAAATTTGACATTGCCTTATTTAATGCAGATAAGATCTTTTGTAAAAAGTTTGACAACTCAAATTCTGGCTTTCTATTATTAGAGCAATGGTTAATTAAAAAGAAAGTCGATAAATTGCACGCATGTTTGGAAGCGACAGGAGTATATGGTGATAAACTGGCATTTTTTTTACATAATAAAAATCATATTGTAAGCGTAGTAAATCCAGCACAAATCAAAGGATTTGCACAAAGTGAACTTGCTCGTACAAAGACAGACAAAGCGGATGCGAAGCTTATAGCTCGTTTTTGTAAGGCTATTAACCCTACACCATGGGAGCCTATTCCTGAGGGTATTAAGCAGTTACAATCGATGGTTAGACGTTTAGATGTGCTTATATCTATGCATAGGCAAGAATGCAACCGTCTGGAAGTATCAGAAGAAATTTTATTAGACAGCATTCAAGCTAGCATTGATTTTATCGAGTCGCAAATAAAAGATATTAAATCTCGAATAAAAAATCATATTGATATAGATCCAGATTTAAAAGCCAAGAGTAAATTGTTACAAACCATCCCTGGCGTAGGCGATGCCACAATAGCACAGGTTTTGGCATTCATAAGTGAAGCTGGCAAGTTTAAATCCGCAAAACAAGTGGCTGCGTTTATTGGCTTAAACCCCAAGCACAGAATATCTGGTAGTTCTGTCCGTGGGAAAGCACATTTATCTAAAACAGGAAATTCCGCTCTTAGAAAAGCATTTTACATGCCAGCTGTAGTAGCAAAAAATCATAACCCGGTTATCAAGGAATTTTGTAAGCGATTAGAGGCTAAAGGAAAACATACAATGTGTATAATCGGCGCTGCGATGAGGAAGCTCATACATATTATTTATGGAGTATTAAAATCAGGGAAACCATTTTCTTTAGAATTATGCTATTCTTGATGGGAAAATTGAAAATAAGTGTTGACAGTAGAGACGGTATCTCTCCGGCGTGAACGCCGAAGATTCCCGCGAGCGTAGCTCTTGGTTGGTTCTTGCTTCATAGCCGTGCTTGTTTGCTTTCATGTTGCCACGATTACAAACTATGCACTTGCTCCACAAGCCATGACGGCATGCCCTGCCGCTAAAATGTTTAGTGCTGCATTTATATCGGCATGCTCCGTATAGTAGCATTCCTTGCAGCAAAAACTGGCTTGGGTTGTACGGTTTGCTTTGTTGGTATGACCACATTTAGAGCATTTTTGGCTCGTGTATTGCGGCGCTACTTCCACATAAGTACCGTTTAACCATTCAAGCTTGTACTTAAGCTGTTGCTTAAATTCACCCCAACCTTGGTCGAGGATTGATTTGTTTAATCCGGATTTTGCGTGCACGTTTTTACCCGGATTAGTTATATTACCTTTAGCGGATTTAGACATGTTGGTTATCTTTAATGCTTCAACTACCACCATCGCGTGGCTTTTGCTTAAGTGTGTTGTTAGTTTATGCACAAAGTCATGTCTGATATTGGTTATTTTACGATGCAGCTTACGTAGCTTTATTAATATCTTTTTCCAGTTATTGGAAAATTTCTGTTTTTTAGCTAGACGTCTTTGCAAGATAGCAAGGCGTATACAATGATTTCTAAAGCTGTTTATCGGTGCAATCATTGTACCATTGGATAATGCTGCAAAATTTGCAACTCCTAGGTCTATTCCTATCGCACTGGTAGGCAATTGTTTAGGTAGCGTTACTTCCTGTTCAACGTTGATAGATATGTACCAATGGTTACCTTCCCTAGATATCGTTACATGTTTTATATCACCCTTTACCTTTCGACTATGAAAGAATTTTACCCACCCGAGCTTGGGTAGTTTAATCCTGTTATGGTCTAATTCGATTTGCTTAGGCTCAGGGAACCTAAAGCTATCATGGATACCTTTTTTGTGGCGTGTTGGCATACGCTTGTTTGGTTGCGATTTGTCAAAGCCATCTTTGTAGGCGCGTTCTAAATCACGTAGTTTTTGTTGTATACAATGTGCCGGACATTCTTGCAGAAAGCCATATTCATCAGATTTCTTCCACAGCTTGCTCCAGTAATCCATTTCTTGGTAATACATTATCTTTAGATTGTTTTGTAATCTATAGATATTTATTTGCCAACATTTATTCCACACAAATCGACAATGCCCTGCATATGTCTCAAATTGTGCTAGCTGTTCTGCAGTTGGTTTTAATCTGTAGCGAAATGCTTTCTTTATCTTCATAATAACGACAATTATACTATCTTCATGAGCAAAACAACACAAATCAGAGCAGGAAGACACGTAGTGTTTTCGCTACATGCGCACTTGGTATTTGTAACCAAGCGTACCGTAAATAGATATTCAACAAGCAAATGTTAGATTTTTTATCGCAAACTTTTTCTGATACTTGCAAAGACTTTGAGGCAGAACTTGTTGAATTTGAAGGAGAATGTGACCATGTACATTTATTGATTAATTATCCGCCTAAAGTTGCTTTATCCAAACTTGTTAATAATTTAAAAGGCGTATCATCGAGATTGCTTAGAATTACGTTTAAGCAGCATATAGCTAAGTATTATTGGAAAAATGTATTTTGGTCACCCAGCTATTTTGTGGGCTCTTGTGGAGGCGCTCCGCTAAATGTCATTAAACAATATATACAAAACCAGCAGGTACCTTATACCTAGTATCGCGCTTGGTGTGCCTTACATCTCCGACATGAATGTCGGAGTCTTACGGCACCTTAGGATAAATTCCGCTTCTTTTGATTCCAAGCGATTGCGTAATATTTGTATTTCAGATTTTCGACCAATTATTTGCTGCATATACATCTCAAAGATTTGTCAGATTATAAAAATTATAACTCGACAAATCTAAACATGCAATAAGATTTGTCAGATTATAAACTGTATAGACCGCAGGCTGCTATGTCTCACAACTTTAAAACCATATATTTTAGGCCGCCGCACGCATTGCCCTGCAGCAGCAGGGGATCCCTGCCGAAAACATCTATGGTGGGGGAGTGGTGTACACATTCTGATCCAGCACGTTTTTATTCTTACCGTAGGTCTAAAGATGCGGGTAGAATGTTTAATTTGATCTGGATCGCAGATTGATTTCTTACGCATTATCCCCATATTAATTTTTAGATGCGTTACAGAACGCTGGGCATTAAGTTCGCTCAGCGGCCGCGGCAAGTACATCCCTGTAGGCTTATTTTTGCATCCCTGCAAAAAAAGCCGCTTCGCAAACTTATGCCCCGCGTTCTGTTCGGATGTAAACAGTAATATATGGGTAAATTTTTATGCGTTTTGATAAATTAACTAATCAGTTTCAACAAGCTTTAGGTGAAGCACAGTCTATTGCCGTTGGTTTAGACAATGCAATGATCGAACCTGTGCATATTATGAAGGCGATGCTGGATCAACCAGAAGGATCGATTCATCGTTTATTAGTTTCCATGGGCATTGATATGGCGAGCCTGCGATCGCAGCTTGGTGCGGCGATCGATCAATTACCGCAGGTAGTGAGCGAAGGGCAACACGATGTTAACATGTCGCAAGATGCAGCGCGTATATTGAATGGCGCGGATAAATTAGCGCAGAAGCGCAAAGACGATTTTATTTCCAGTGAATTATTTTTACTGTCTGCCTTGGAAGATCAAGGCACGTTAGGACAAATTTTACGCAATTTTAAAATCGATAAAGCCAAGCTTGAGCAAGCAATTGACAAAATGCGTGGCGGTCAAAACGTAAAAGATCAAAACGCTGAGTCAACGCGTGGGGCTTTAGAGCGTTACACTATCGATCTAACCGCGCGCGCCGAGCAGCGTAAACTTGATCCGGTCATTGGCCGCGATGATGAAATTCGTCGCGTGATTCAAGTATTGCAACGCCGCACTAAAAACAATCCGGTATTAATCGGTGAACCTGGGGTGGGTAAAACGGCCATCGTCGAGGGGTTAGCATTACGTATCATAAATAACGAAGTGCCAGAAGGTTTAAAAGGCAAGCGGGTTTTGGCGCTAGATATGGGAGCGTTAATTGCTGGGTCAAAATTTCGGGGTGATTTTGAGGAGCGCTTAAAAGCGGTATTAAATGATTTGGCTAAAGAAGAAGGCCAAGTAATATTGTTCATCGATGAATTGCATACCATGGTTGGCGCAGGTAAAGCTGAAGGATCAATGGATGCAGGTAATATGTTAAAGCCAGCATTAGCGCGTGGCGAGTTACATTGTATTGGCGCTACTACATTAGATGAGTATCGTCAGTATGTAGAAAAAGACGCCGCATTGGAGCGTCGCTTTCAGCCTGTATATGTTGACGAGCCATCTGTAGAGGACACGATTGCAATATTGCGCGGTTTAAGTGACCGTTATGCATTGCATCATGCAGTAGAAATAACTGATCCCGCGCTAGTTGCCGCAGCCACGTTGTCGCATCGTTACATCAGTGGCCGTAAACTACCGGATAAGGCCATTGATTTAATCGACGAAGCCGCGAGCCAAATCCGTATGGAAATTGATTCTAAACCGATGGAGATGGATAAGCTCGAGCGTCGTTTAATTCAATACAAAATCGAATATGAGGCGTTAAAGAAAGCTGAAGATAAGGCATCAAAAGATCGCCTCGCTAAATTAACTAAAGATATGGAAGAAACCGAAAAGAAATACAAAGAAATCGAAGCCATCTGGACTAAAGAAAAAGCTGCTTTGGGTGGCACGCAACAAGTTAAAGAAGAAATTGATCGCTTACGCCAGGAGCTGGATGCAGCACGCCGTGCTGGCGATTATGGGCGCATGTCAGAATTACAATACGGACGCATCCCCGAGCTAGAAAAGAAATTAACCTCGGCAGAAA
>DATIHV010000104.1:0-3175 GCA_035480295.1 Gammaproteobacteria bacterium | reverse complement strand
GGTTTTTATATTAATAGTGCTAGCCTCGATAATTTGGATCCCAATTGGTGTGTGGATTGGTTTGCGCCCCAAAGTGACTGCTTTCATGCAGCCATTAATTCAGGTGCTCGCTGCTTTCCCCGCAAACTTCTTCTACCCCTTAGCAGTGTACATGATTTTTACTTTTAATTTAAACCATAACATTTGGACCATGCCGCTAATGATCCTAGGCACACAATGGTACATTTTGTTTAACGTAATTGGTGGCACCGCGAAAATCCCTAAAGATATACGCTTGGCAGCAAAAAACTTTGGTGTCAAAGGGCAACTGTGGTGGCGCAAAATTGTATTGCCTGGTGTATTTCCTAATTACGTAACAGGCGCCATGGCAGCTGCAGGTGGGTGTTGGAATGCCAGCATTGTGGCCGAATATGTTGAATGGGGCAACAAAACGATTATTTCCACTGGCATTGGGCAATACATTACAGTTTCTACACATGACGGCGATTTTCCGCGTATTGCATTAGGGATCAGCGTTATGTGCCTTTATGTTTTACTCTTCACGCGTCTGGTGTGGCAAAAATTGTATCAGTTCGCCGCCGAACGATTTACCATGGATATATGATTATGCAAACTACAAAACTAATCCACATCAATAACGTTGCGAAGTCTTTTGTTAATGCAGAGCGGCAAGAATTGTTAGTGCTTGATGCAATTAATTTCACATTGCAGGAAGGTGAAATTGTTGCTTTGCTGGGCAAGTCTGGCTCTGGCAAATCTACGCTGTTACGCTTAATGGCTGGGCTAATAAAACCAAGTTCTGGATCATTATTTTATCGCGATCAACCCATCTATGGACCTGTGCAAGGTATAGCCATGGTATTTCAATCTTTTGCGCTATTACCGTGGTTAACCGTTTTAGAAAATGTGGAATTAGGTTTAGAAGCAATGGGTGTGGAACGCAAAGAACGTAGGCAACGCGCGATTGATGCAATCGACACGATTGGCTTAGACGGTTTTGAATCCGCATATCCAAAAGAACTTTCGGGTGGGATGCGGCAACGTGTGGGCTTTGCGCGTGCTTTAGTTGTAGAGCCAGACATATTATTAATGGATGAACCGTTTTCTGCTTTAGACATTTTGACTACCGATAACTTACGTGGCGACCTTTTAGATTTATGGATCAGCAAACGCACCAATATTAAAGGTATTATTTGCGTAACGCATGATATTGAAGAAGCGATTTTGATGGGGAATCGTATCGCCATCTTCAGTAGTGATCCAGGCACTATCCAAGATGAAATCATTGTTGATTTACCATATCCGCGCGATCCTGAAAGTTTAGAATTTAAGGCCTTGCTTGATCAAGTTTATATGTTGATGACAACCAGTGAACGTTCAAGAATTGCCAAAGCTAAATCCTTGGCTAAAAATATTACTGCACAAAAAGAAGCACATCCTGAATATGCATATCGCTTACCAGAAGTCGATATCTCCGGCTTAACTGGCTTGGTAGAGGCTATGGAAGCTCACGAAGAAGATGGGCACATTGATCTGCCAGATTTAGCCGAATCATTACATTTGGATGTTAATAATTTGTTCCCGTTAACCGAAACACTAGACATGCTACGTTTTGCAAAGATTAGCGAAGGTGAATTATCGTTTACTGAAGCTGGCAAACGATTCGCGGCTGCGGATATATTACAGCGCAAACAAATTTTCGCGCGGCATTTACTAGAATATATTCCGTTAGCACAACATATCCGCCAAGTGCTTGATCGCACTCCTAACCATCGCACCGCTGACAAAGTGTTTCTAGATGAACTTGAAAATTATTTTAGTGAAGAAGAAGCAGATCGTATATTACGCACGATAATCGATTGGGGCCGTTATGCGGAAATTTTAGCTTATGACTACGATTCTGGAGAGTTGAGTCTGGAGAATCCACAATAGATGCGTCTAGATTTTATTATCAAGCATAGTATAGCAACGCGTGTGGCGTGTTTAGTAGCATCGCTACCCAGCGTGGCACTCGCTGTTTCCTTGCAAGTTGATATTAAAGGTGTACCGCCTGCCCTTGCAAATAACGTGCGCGCCGATCTGCATTTGCAGCAGGCAACTACAGAAGAAAAATTAACCGAAACGCGCATTAGAAATCTCTACCAACTAGCACAAGAGCAAATTACAGCTACCCTGCAAGCAAAAGGTTACTATCACAGCAAAATTAATGGCAACTTAACAAAACAACCCGGCGCCACGTCAGATCAAGATAAATGGCTGGCCACGTTTGTGATTGATCCGGGCAGGCCAACCAAAATTCAAAGCGTGAATGTAGCAGTAGAAGGCCCGGCACAAAACAATAAAAAACTCAAACCATTCTTAGCAACACCCAAATTAGTACAGGGCGAGGTATTAGTACATGAAAATTACGAAGATACCAAGGATGAATTGCTCGCAAATCTTAATGCAGCAGGATATCTACAAGCTGAATTTAGGCAAAGCGTAATTGAAGTAAATCGCAATGATTATACTGCACAGATTAAGTTTGTTATTGCCAGCGGTCCGCAATATACTTTTGGCAAAATAACTTTTGTAGACTCCGACTACCCAGATGACTTTTTGCTTAAATTTGCTCGGTTTAGAGCAGGCGATGCATATGATTTACAAAAATTGATGGATTTCCAAAAGAATTTAGAAAGCGCGGATTTATTTAGTAAAATTCGCTTTGACCCTTTAAATGATCTGGAAAACCCTAAAGACACTGTGGTACCAATTCAAGTGCGCTTAACGCGCAAACCTAAAAACCGTTACACTGGTAGCGTTGGCTATGGTACAGATACAGGTGTACGTGGCAGTTTAGGTTGGCTGCATCGCCGGACATCTACACCAGGACACAAGATATTATCCAATCTATATTTATCCCAAGTGCGTAGTAATGCGCGAGTAAATTACATTATTCCTGGATCAAAGCCCGCGACCGACAAATATGTATTTGGTGTCCTAGGCCAATTTGAAAACTTTGAAGAGTTGTTTAGCCGCAAAGCAGAAATATCCGCTAGCAAAATTATGAAACGCGGCAAATTAGAAAGCATGTACGGGTTATGGTACTTCACTGAAACGTTCCAAATCGCAACTGCCCTGCCAACGTTAAATCGTAAATATCTATTGCCCACGGCAAAATGGGTTTGGATTGATT